>JAOZVT010000270.1 GCA_025869455.1 Prosthecobacter sp. | reverse complement strand
AGAGTCGGCGCCATAGCCGGACCGATTGTCGACCCTCCGGAATAGGCTCGATTTGGCACCTATCGCAGCAAAGGAATATATGGGGTGACCAGTCCGCACTGCTCCAGGCCACACCCTGCCGGCCTCTGTCAGGGCCCCCATTTGGCTTGAGGTTGTCCGGATATTAAACGGCGAACCTTTACAGAAATCGAAGTTGTAAAGCGGCAACAGCAGTGTGCCGTCAGCACCCAGCGCTTCGAGAAATTCCCCAATGAAGCCTTCAGGACTGCAGCCATGTTCTCGGTAGACCCGCGAAAATGAACTGTGAAGCAACACCGTGGAACCACGGCGGATATGAGAGAAATCCATGGGAAAGCCACTGATTGATTAGACGGCAGCATCCCTATCATGCCCTTGGAGCCATTTCAAATTCGCGGAGAAGAGCTCAAAATGATAGGTACCGCGCAGCTAGTCGGTGAGCACTTTCCGATATCATTCAATAGCCCTTTAGGCCGCTTCCATTTCTCCCAGTTCTTATCTCCTCCGCGATTAGGGACATTACACGATGCAGACGGTCCACTTGGTCAGCTTCAGGGTCGGAGTAGCCATCGGGATCGCAAGCAACAAAAGCATTCTTCGTGTGACGACAAGAAGCCCACGCGCCTTTGTGAAGCCGAATTGCTACCGTTTCAAAATTGACTCCGGGAATAATGGTTGGCGTTCCGACAGCTGCAGACATTTCCGTCGGCAGAGTGCTCGGTCCCAGCACCACGTCCATCTCCGACGCAATCGCCGCTATTCCTTCAAAATCATTAAACAGATCGACGTCCAGAATATGGATGCCATTCTCACTGCACCACTTCAGCTCCTCAGGATTTGCGGCATGCTGTAGTGAGAATAGTTCGCAATCCTGCAGCGCCATCAAATGGCGAAGTGATTCGAGCTCAAAATAGAATCGACTACGCTTTCGATCTATCACGCTACTTCGCCACAGGACGCCGATTCGCTTGCGAGAACCGGCGATGTTAGAGACCTTCCTTCGCCAGGCTTCCTTAAGCAAAGGGTCAGGAACAAGGTAACCTCCGGGTACGGTTTCTGGCGCCAGCGTTCCCTTCTCCTTCACTGCAGAAAGGACCACCTCATTCGTAAAGGCTACCGTTTCAAAGTCGTTGAGTGCCCGCAGGATATTCCCGTCGAGATAGTGTGCTAGCTCCCAGTTCGGAACGTCCTTACGGAGGTCAGCGAAACGCTTCGGCGATTCCCCCCAAATGCGGTTGACAGGATGGAATCTTATTGTCGGAAAACTCCGTTCCATAATGCCCAGTAGGCGCGGCTCACAGGTTGATTCGATACGATCAAAGCGCTGGCTAAGACGTGGCAGATACTGAGCCCACCTGACCTCGTCGCTTACTCCATCATCCACGATCAAAAACAATGATTTACCGCCCGACAACACGACACCACCAACATGCGGACGGTTATCCGGTGT
>JAOZVT010000269.1 GCA_025869455.1 Prosthecobacter sp. | reverse complement strand
GTTTCCGAAGAGAACATCACTTCGGAACAACTCTCCTGACTTGCAGAATTCCGCCAGTCTGTAGCGCTAAATTGTATGAATACTGAATACCGCCCACTCCCCCTAAACGCTCTTCACCCGCAATTCAAACGCCGCACCACGACCTTCCGGCACCCGGTAAATGAGGTCTCCTTCCAGTTCGCGAGCCAGTCGGCGGCTCAAGGCTAGACCCAAGCCCACTCCGGGTGCGCTGTGCGCGGCCTCAGTGGCAGATTTGCTGAAGGGCTGAAACAGACGTTTCTTTTGCGCACTTGGCAGACCGGGGCCGTAGTCGCGCAGGGTAAAGAGAATGCTCTGAGATTCTTGCACCACCTTTAGCACCAGCTCGCGTAGGTCACAGTCCGGGGCTGCATACTTGCACGCATTGTCGGTGAGGTTAAAAAGAATCTGCTCCACCGCCATCGCATCCACCCGCACCTCTTGGGCTAGGGCGCTCTTCGCAGCTTCCACGATCAACACCAAATCCACCTGGCTGGTCCGCTGCCGGAGACGCGGCACGATCCTATCCAGCAGGCTGCTGACCTTCACCGTTTCCATGCGTCCTGCCGTGTGTCCGCGCTCAATGCGGGAGTAGGCCAGCACATTTTCCACCAGATGCATGAGGCGTGTGGATTCATCACACAGCGTTTGCAGGTAGCTGCGTCGCTGCGTGGCATCTGGCACCATGTCATCCGCCAGCATTTCTGAATAGAGCCGAAAGGTAGTCAGGGGTGTGCGCAGCTCATGCGTCACAGCAGAGACAAAAGCTCCGCGCCGTTCACTCAGCAGCATGGCCCGATGCAGCACAAAGGCGATCGCTAAAGCGGCTGCGACGAGGCAACTCCAGGCAATGATCAAAGCCGGACGTAAGGCTGAATCCAAAGGCACTCGGCTGACCGCCATCGGCCCTGTCAACAACTTGACAGGCAGTGTAACGAGAGAGCTTGCATCCACCCGTGCCACCTCTGGCTGCACCGCCACCAAGCTGGCCGCTGGCATGAGATCACGTATGGTCGCTAAAAGGCGGGTCTGAAGCTGTGGCCAGTCTAACCACACCCCTTGCAATCTTGGACTGCCTTCCACCGTGGCTTGGCGCAGCAGGAGCAGTTCGTTTTCCACCCACACAGGTTGCAGATCACCAGCTAGGGCAGGGAGAGATTGTCGTGTCGTGCTGGATTTCGCACCCTCGCGTTCTGAAGGTACTTCGCTATCACTCCGATAACGGCTCGTGACTTCCGCTAATATCCCGCTAGGCGCGTCACTCTTCTTGTCTTTTCCAAGGTCATTGCTGGCCACGATCTGCCCTTCAGCGCTTTTTGCGCTTGGAAATGGAGCGGCTTTTTTGAGCTGGGGTTTGTAAGTTTCAGACTTTTCC
>JAOZVT010000268.1 GCA_025869455.1 Prosthecobacter sp. | reverse complement strand
ATGGGTGAAGGAGGCAGCGGCACCATGATCGGCATTGGCCTTGCCCAACTCATCATGCTGGTCATGCTGATCGGTGTCACGATCATCTGTGTACTGTGGTTTTACACGTTTTGGCGGGAGCAGCAGCGCGAGTCCAAACGGCGGCGCATTGCCATCCTGTGCCGCATCTGTGGCTGCACGTACGGCATTCCTAAAAAGGCCCCGAACATCACCACCTGCCCTTCCTGTGGGAGTCGGAATGAACGGGGTGGATTGCCAGCGATCTAGGGGGGGGAAGCGCCGACAAGTCGGCTGGGGAGAAAGCGGAGACAAGTCTCCGCAGTCCAAGGGCTGCGCCGTGGTGGGTGGATGATCTAGGGTTTCGAGGCGTGAGAACGTTGCGGGCAAAAGTGCCCGCATCACTTGGTGCTGCACGCGAGCATTGAGCTAAGTAGGCCCGTTGCGCTGCAACTGGCCAGGGTGCATCTCGAAAGCTATCTACCAACGAGCTGCCAAGCCTTTACTGGGAGCGCCGACGTCTCGTCGGCCTCGTTCGCCCCAAAAGACAACCGTCCGCCCCAATCACCACGCCCTGGCGGACGCAGCTACGGGCGTGTAGCTGCCTGCGCCAGCAGGTGGGCGGATGGTCTGGGGGGTTCTAGCTTTGAGAACGGTTTCCCGCGAGACGCAGGAAACGGCACGCGAGACGCGCGCGCTCCACGGGATCCCCACGCCCTGGCGGGCTACGAGGGGTGGCAGACCTAACTAGAAGTATTCTTGCGCGGCCTAGAGGTCCTATAGGTCTTAGATGACCTATTTTATGGACCAAGCGGCCGACTGAACACTGCATCTTCATCGCCTAACTAACGATGAAGATGCTTGAAAACAGACGCTAGGCAAAGACGGGCATCAGTGGCTGGCCTTTGTCGGCAATGGTGAAGGGGCGCTTGCTGGGGCTGTAGATGATCTGATCCAGTGGCAAGCCTAACGCATAGGCGATGGTGGCGTTGAAATCGGCGATCTGTACTTTGTTTTCGACGACCTCGCGGCCTTCCTTGTCGGTCTTGCCGTAGGTCGTGCCTCCGGCGATGCCGCCACCAGCCAGAACGGCGGAGAAAGCTTTGGGGTAGTGGTCGCGTCCGACGTTCTGATTGATCGTGGGAGTGCGGCCAAACTCGGAGGTGAGCACCACCAGTGTCTCTTCCAAAAGGCCGCGTGAATTCAGGTCCTGTAACAGGCTGGAGAGGCCTTTGTCCAGCGTCTCGCACAGCTCAGGCACACGCACAAAATTCGCAGTGTGGGTGTCCCAGCCGCCGAGGCTGACTTCGACAAAACGCACGCCGCGCTCCACCAGACGGCGGGCTAGCAGGCAGCCTTGACCGAAGGCTTCTTTGCCATAGGACTTGCGCAGTTCTTCTGGCTCTTCCGTGATGTGATAGGCTTTCAAATCCTCAGACTTCATCATGGCCATGGCATCATCATACATGTCAC
>JAOZVT010000267.1 GCA_025869455.1 Prosthecobacter sp. | reverse complement strand
AGATCAGCGCGTTGCCTTTTTAGTGAACGCCACGTCAGCGGTTACTGTCAAGCCTTCGGTGCCCCAAATTTCAATAGCCTTTAATCCTGCCGTGCTGTCTGCTTCAGGCATCCAGCGACCATAAACCCGGGCAATCATTGTCCAATCGCTGTGACCCATCTGCCGGCCACCCACATAGGATGTTCACCGGTCGATAGCATCATCGAGGCGTAGGTGTGTCGTGTCTGGTACGGGCGTCTGTACCGAACGCCTGACTTCTTAACTGCATGCGCCCACATGGTTTCCGGATCGGCTGATCGCCTTTCCAGCGCACTAGGGTGCGAGGGTTCTGGAACACCTCATTGCCGGCGAGGAACGTGTGTGCCTTTTGCGTTATCAGGGCTTCCATGGCTGGAGCCAGTAGCTTGATACGGCGCTTGCCAGAAAGGGTTTTGGTCACCTCAGCTTCGCCGCCCGCTGCTTGTGTCATTGCCCGGGTGACGTAGACCTCCGCCTTTAGCCAGTCGACATCGCTCCAGTCCAGCGCTACCAGCTCGCTCATGCGCATACCTGTCCAGAAGGCGAACTGCACCAGATTCTTGGCTTGGCCATCCAGCGTGCCAAGGATGGCGCGTTGCTCCTCAGGCGAGAAGGGGTCGACGTCGTCTTCCTTCACCTGGTCTTTTCGGGAGAACGTCCAGCCGGCCAGCGGGTAGGCTGGCTGATCGGTTTTTTGCCGGGGAATCACTGCATAGACTGCTAAAACCCCGTTTTGAGAACGCGTTGCAGCAGACATATCGTTGCTGGCTAACGTTCGAGTGCGGCCTTAGCACCTTTGAGTATTCGGAGCGGAGTGAAAATAGGCTGTCGGTTCTGTGACAGGGCGCCAGCTCTAAGGGGTAAACTTGCGTTTTTGCCCGTACTCCAAGGAGTTATTGCGTGAACACGGAAAATCATTCCCAGACGGCAGCGTTTCTATGGTCCATTGCCGATCTGCTGCGCGGTGACTTCAAACAATCGCAATACGGTCGCATCATCCTGCCATTCACCCTGTTGCGGCGGATGGAGTGCGTGCTCGCGCCGACCAAGGATGAGGTGATCAAGCAGACCTTCGCCCAGGAAGGCCGGCCCGATAACGTGCGTGAGATGATCCTGCTGCGCACTGCGAGTCAGCAGTTCTTCAACGCCTCACCACTGACTCTCGGCAGCTTGTCCGATACCCAAACAGCTGACGACCTTTTGAGCTACGTGCAGGCGTTCAGCAAGGATGCCCGAGAGATCTTCGAGCACTTCCACTTTGAAGATTTCGTCCAGCAGTTGGAGACCGCCAACCTGCTGTATCAGGTGGTGCAGCGCTTCGCAGCCACTGATCTGAGCCCCGAGTTCATCAGCAACTTCGGCATGGGCATTATCTTTGAAGAGCTGATCCGCAAGTTTGCGGAAAGCTCCAACGAAACCGCCGGGGAACACTTCACCCCGCGCGATATCGTGCAC
>JAOZVT010000266.1 GCA_025869455.1 Prosthecobacter sp. | reverse complement strand
ATAGCTACGTCCTTCTAACACAGTTTGCACGCTGTTGATGAAATCGTTAACACTTGAGGCTTTACTGATGTAGCCAGAGGCTCCTCTTTGAATAGACATCAGACCATACTTGGATTCATCATGAGAACTTGAGATCAATACAGGGGGTGGATTTTCATGCTGATGGATATTGGCTAGGAGCGCTAAACAATCTCCTCCAGGCATGGCTATTTCCATGATCACTAAATTCCAGAGGCCACGTTCATAAGCATTTTTTGCTTCGAGATAATTGGTGGCTTGGGTAAATTTCACCCCTGGAATAGTGCGGCTTAGAACAGTCATATAGCCTTCACGAGTGATCTCATGATGATCGGCTAACAAAATGTTCATTGGATTCATAAAGGCAGACTGAAGATAATGATGTAGCACAGATCATACCTTATCTTTGACTTTGCTTTTCTAAGATTTAATTGTTCCATCAGTTTTTCAAGCTAGGGCGGGAGGCTTAGAGAGTGACTGTCCTGTATTCAAGTTAAGTTGAGGAAAAATAAAGACAAAAGCTATTTGTTTAGATTAAGTGTTTTTACTTATCTGAATGTAGTCCCATAACATTAATGGTGACAAAAAGCCGACAGCGACAGGAGACACGTAGGGGGCTGCATTGGCACTAATCCAGTTTACCAAGGTCAGCAAAATCATGCTCCTCGAAAAAAGAATACGTGGTATTAGTTCTATGGTAGCGCTTCTGGCGCTTTCTTTGGGACTCGTTTGGTTTTTAATCTCATACGGTGTCGTTTTTCACGCGCCATTCGGATTGGCTCTCAGAACTGCTGCTCCTTTAGACAGCTATTTTATGGTGGCTAGTCTGGTAATTTTAGGTTTTTTTGTGGATTATCTCAGAACCAGTGAAATGCGGCTTCATCACTTGGAACGTTCAAATGCCTGGATCTTCGCTATTTTGGCGGCTGTGCAGCAATGTTTTACGGTTTTACTGGTGATGACCATTTATATGGTTTTCAGTAAAGATCTTAGTGTTTCGCGTTTATTCATATTAGTCTTTATGGTCGGATTATTGCCTGTGCTGACTTTAGTTCATAGGTATCTTCCTGGTTGGCTGTCCGAAACATTATTTGGAGGTAGGTATCGTTATAATGCAGTCGTAGTCACGGCATCACCAAATGGTCAAGATCGGGTGCGTGCTTGGCTTGGGCGGCATGGTAGCTATGGCGTTAATATTCAAGAGACTGTGAATGTTCAAGATTTGGGGGCAGGGATTGTTGGAGATGTTAAGGAGATGGTTGCTGATATAACTGCCACCCTTAAGCAGTTGCGCCCATCTCTGGTGATTATGCACCAATTCCCGGTGGATTCAGTGGCGCTGTTGTCTCTGAAGAAATTGTGTGATCGAATTGGGTGCCGCATGCTCATGGCATTGGACTTGGAGCCTGAGTTGGCACCTGCGATCTCCTTTCACAAGGATGAGGATATGCAGCTT
>JAOZVT010000265.1 GCA_025869455.1 Prosthecobacter sp. | reverse complement strand
CGCTACGCCTCCTGGTGGCGTAGGCCCTTTGTGGGAATGGGCGCTTTTCATAGCAATATGATGGCGCTGGAAAAGTGTACTTTCGACCCTACTCTGACGCGTCATGTCATTGTGAATTCTGACATGGTTAGGCGTGAAATCGTGCGTGAGTTTGCCTTTCCAGAGGAGCGTATTCATCTCGTTCGGAATGGCATTGAAGTGAGCCGTTTTCAAAACGGGGATCGAGAAGGCGTTCGTAAGCGATTTGGCCTAACAAGAGATGATTTTGTGCTGTTGTTTGTCGGCTCTGGCTGGGAGCGCAAAGGGCTATCGTTTCTTCTTCGCTTGATGCAGCGTTGGGAGAAAACACGGCCTCAAGTGAAGCTCTTGGTGGTGGGGAAAGGGAAGGTGCGTGGGGCTGTTCCACCCAATGTCATCTATGCTGGACCGATGCCGCAGGTGGAGAATGCTTACGCAGCGGCTGATATATTGACCTTTTTACCCATCTATGAACCCAGTTCCAATGTGGTGCCTGAGGCACTCGCCAGTGGGCTGCCGGTGATCACCAGTGGGTTTAATGGCGCGGCGGAATGGCTGACCGAAGGTGTGAATGGCCACGTTTTACCAGCTCCAGAAGACACAGACACCCTGGAAAAAGCGGTGTTATTTTGGATGCAAAAACCGCAGGTGCGTCCGGTGCCTTGCGATCAGGCGCTGGATCTGGAAACCAACGTGCGCGAAACCTTGCGAGTGCTGGAAAAAGTGGCGGCTGAAAAACGAGCTAAGGCTTCAGAGACTGAATGAATGCCATCACCTGCTCAAAGGCAGGATCATTCTGATTGGCCATATCATGGGCGACACCACTATGAGTGCGGTTTTTGATCATGCTGATAGTTAGGTTCTTGTGGCCAGCGTCCCTCATCGCTGCGGCGAGGAGCTCGTTTTCCTCCGCCCGCATGGCCATATCTTTGTCGGCATAGAGGATCAATGTGGGTGGGGCGTCTTTACGGACATGATTCAGCGGCGCTGCTGCGTCAGCATAAAGGCGGCTTTTGGGCAAACCCTGTTCAATGCGAACCGTGTAATGAGTGAGGGTCTGACCTGCAATGGGGATCATCCCCCTGATGGCGGTGGTCTCCAGACCATAAGCCTGGAGGTAGCTGGCATCCAAGCCGACCATGAGGGCCAAGTAGGCCCCTGCGGAATGACCGCTGAGAAAAACCTGAGCAGGATCTCCGCCGTGCTCAGAAATGTGCTGTTTTACCCAGGCAAAGGCTGCTGCTGAATCATCAATGTAGGCCGGGAATTTGGCTTTCGGGCTGAGGCGGTAATTCACCATGGCCATGGCGACTCCCGCCGCCGCGAAATGCCGGGCGATGGCGACATTTTTTTCACTGTCTTTGCTGCCAGCGGTGATGCCACCTCCATGGAGCCAGACGATGGTGGGATATCCCGCTTTTTGAGCGGGTAAAAAGAGG
>JAOZVT010000264.1 GCA_025869455.1 Prosthecobacter sp. | reverse complement strand
CTGGCTGTTTCAGATAAATCACCCACCACTCCGGTGGAAGCGGTGGACTGGAAAGCCCACACCATCTCTCCAGTCGCCAATCCTTTTTTCCATGAAGATGCGGTGATCCGCTCTGAGATCCGCCCCGTCTTTGTCTATCACAACATCGACGACCAATTCCTCGGGGGTGGAGATGCGCAGCTTTACGCGCTGCAGATCCGTTACGCCATCACAGATCGGCTGGCCATCATTGCCACCCAAGATGGCTATTTTGATGTCAATAATGACGCCATTGCCAATCCCGAAGGTTGGATGGATCTGGCACTAGGGTTCAAGTATGCCCTCATTGATGATGAAGCGAATCAGTTCATCTTAACACCGGGATTTACCTTCAAGATTCCTACGGGGGATCGTGAAGTCTTCCAAGGTCGTGGCGGCGGCGAATGGGATCTCTTTGTGGCCGCTCAAAAAGGCTTCGGAGACTGCCACCTTTCCAGCAACCTGGGCCTGCGTCTGCCAAACGATAGCGATGAAAACAGTACCTTCGTTCATTACAGCCTGATGGCGGACTATTATACCTGCCGCTGGTTCATTCCCTTCATCGCCTTCAATGCCTACACCGTCGTCAATGAGGGTAACAACATCGCCCTCAACACCGAAGGCTATGACGTGATCAACTTCGGCTCCAGTGGAGCGGATGGCGTCACCCAGGGCACACTCGGCGTGGGTTTCCGCTCCCGCATCTTTGACAATGTGGACCTAGGCTTCGCCTACGAAAAAGCAGTCATCGAACCCAGCGGACTTACCGATGACCGATTCACGCTGGATATAAGCATCCGCTTCTAATTCCGCCCCCCCAAAATTCGTATCCTTGTGACGCATGGAGAAAGACTCCATGCGTCTTTGCATTTAAACCTGTCAGGTGCACTGTGGGCCACGCATGAAATGGTCTCTAAAAATCGCTACGATCGCTGGTACGGAGGTCCGCATTCACCTGACCTTTTTCATTCTTCTCCTCTTCGTGGCTATGCAAGGCATGAGCGGGGGGCACGGGGCAGCCGGAGCCTTAGACGCGACTCTTTTTGTGAGCGCCGCCTTTTTTTGCGTGCTGCTGCATGAGTTTGGGCATGTCTTCGCCGCACGTGGTTATGGTATCCGCACTCCAGACATCACCCTCCTACCCATCGGCGGCGTGGCACGGTTGGAAAGGATGCCTCGTAAACCTTCCCATGAACTGGTGGTCGCCATCTGTGGTCCGTTGGTCAATGTGGTGATCGCCAGTGCCATCTGGCTGTTTCTCGGCATCAAAATGGTGCTCAATCCAGATTTCCAAATTCAGCAGGCGGGTCACTTCTGGGAAAAGCTCATGTTTTGGAATCTTATCATGGTTATCTTTAACTTGGTCCCCGCCTTTCCCATGGATGGAGGCCGCGTCCTGCGGGCCTTTTTGGCCATGTTTGCAGACTATGGCAAAGCCACCCGCTGGGCCGCCACCATCGGCCAAGCCATCGCACTCTCAGTCGCTCTTTGGATGCTCTTTTCTGGAAACGTTCAGCCCGTTTTACTGCTGATTGCCTTCTTCATTTTCATGGCCGCTGGTCAAGAAGCAGCCGCCGTGACTCAAGAAGAAGCCACCCGTGGTCTGCGCGTGCGCGATGCCATGCTCACTGACTACCATGTCTTACCCCAAGAAGCTACTTTACGAGATGCTGTTGAGCTTTTACTCGCAGGCACACAGCAGGACTTCCCCATGCTGAATCATCAGGGCAACTTGCTCGGCTTTCTGACAAGGAAACGCCTTGTTTCTGCTCTCGCAGAACACGGCCCGCTGCATCCTGCCTCCGAGATTTTAGAAAGCTGCCCAGATTCCGTTACGCCAGTGGTTCCACTCGGGGAAGGCCTGGAGCGTCTCCGCGCCACGAACTGCCCCGCGATGCCTGTGGTTGATCCTGTGAATGGTCACTTGATCGGTCTATTGACCACCGAAAACATTGGCGAGGTCTTGATGGTCCGTGCAGCCCTGCAAAGCAGCCACAAAGATTAAGCCGCCTGTTTGGGATACACAATGACCAGCTTTTGTCTGGGTGGCGGCGCATCATCAGGACCTGTTAAGGCCTCGTTCACAGCTGCCGCCAGTTGCTCGGGTTCAAAAGGTTTCGTGATGTAGTCATAGGCCCCGCGCCGCATGGCCAAAACGATGTCACTCGTCTCCGTACAACCTGTGACCATGACACAACGGGTCGTGGGCGAAAGCTCGCGAACTTGGCGCACGATGTCTAGGCCATCCACAGCGCCCAAGCGCCGATCCACCAAGGCCACGGCAGGTGCCAATTCACGAATGGCTTCCAGTCCCGCCACCCCATTGTCATAGGCCATCACCTCATGCCCCTGCTCGCGGCAGACGGTGGCCATCAGTTTTAAAATCGGGGGATGATCATCAATGACAACGATATTCGCCATAAATACTGAATATAAACAAATCCGTAGAATCACAAGCGACGATAATGGAAGAATCTCCCCTCCGTTTCGGGCTCAGGCAGCCTCCGTCGCACCTGAAGGAATGCCCTCCGCACGCAAGGCCAGGATGAAATCCTGCTCAGCCGGCACACGCGCCAAAGCCACTCCATGCTTGGCCGCTGCATTCTTCCACAGCTCAAAGTGACGTGTGTAGGCCGCGTGATATCGGCGGAGCAGGTCCGGCTCGATGCGGTGCTCTTGCAGATGCGTGGTCTCAGCATCTTCAAATTCGTAATTGCCATCCCAGTCAGGCGCAGACTCTTCGGCGGCAAAAGGCACCAAGACAATCCCACGTCCATTCCGATGCCCCAGAGGTGCCAGCAAGACTTCTGGCTCCGCAGGAAAAAGCAGATCGCTGATGAACAGCCGCATGGCACCCGCACGCAGCGGCAGGCGAGACAGAGCCGGAGCATCCACGCTGGCGGGCAAAGCCTGTATCTCCGCTGGCCAGCGGCCCGATAAAATCAGGTCATTTTCCAGAAAACGATGTTCGTTTCCACGCACCGCGTAACAGCGCAGAGTCGCCCCAGTTTGCAGACTGGCCTCCACCGCATAAGCCAAAAGCTCAAGAGCACGCTGCTGCTTCGCAGGAAAGGCAAACATGGAGTCTGAGACATCCAGGATTAGATCCACCAAAGGGCGCACTTCCTCACGATAGAGCTTCATCGTGTAAGTCCCCGTACGGGCATAAGCCTGCCAGTTGATCTGGCGTGGATCATCCCCCGGTATGTAGGTGCGGTGGTCTTGAAAATCCAGACTGCTACCCACACCCGCGCCCTGAAACTCCCCACTGTGCCCACGCCAGCGCTGCTGCCGGAATGGCAGCCTCAAGACACGCGCCCACTCACGTGCCAGAACTTGGAGCGCGCGCAGGTCAGCAGCATCAGCAGTCCAGTTCACGACTCAAGGGTTTGGGGTAAGGATGGCGTCAACTTTTCAGCTTCCCGTTCCAGTTGGGCATAGAGCTTACTTTCATGAGCCGCCAGGACCATGGCAGCAAGAAGCCAGCAGCAGCCAAAAACCATCGTGGTCATCATGATCTCATCACCATGTCGATAATTATCAGTAGCTCCAAGCATCCCGGTGATCGGAGTCAATACCCCCAAAGAACCAAGATCATGATTGCCACTAATCCCCATGAACATCATCAAAAGAATCCCCATCAGGAGCAGCCCAATTTGCACCACCCACCAATTCACAAACCGATTGGTTTTATTCGGCCTCAGACAGACAGGGAGGACCATAGACAAAAGGAAACAGGCCATGACGATCACAAATTCATCAAAGCTGTTTCCTGGATGTTGGGACCAATACACCATCAGGGTGCTCAGGCACATGACGCCTAACAAGATATAAAACATTACCCCACTGGCCCACCCTGGGTAAAAAAGGTGCCCCAGCATTTGCCTGTATTTGCCTTTCCACATCACGCTGGGATAGCGCGGCATTTCTTCCGTGATCACATCCAGACCGATCAGCAGTGTCAAATACATCGCTGGAACAAAGACCCAGAAAAAGGCCTCTTTAGCAGGATGAAAACTTAACGCGAAGCCTATCAGCGTGAGCAGCGTCATCATCCCGAGATGGGTCACACGTTTCCAGGAACTGTGGTTTTCAGAGACCGAGGCAATGCGCGAGGCCCCCAGACTCAGAAATGTAAAAATGCTATAAGCGACCAGGCAGAAAATACCCACAATGATGCCTGTCTGCTCCAGCCCTGATAGTGACATCAAGGAACGCATCACGGCATCTCCCCCCGTATCATTGATCATCACAAAAGTGAAACTGGTGACCGGCAGGAGAGCGATGAAAATGCCTATCGTTAAAAGCAAGCGGATGACCAGTGAGCGCATTGAAGAAAACGCGACAAAGGCCGCCGTGGCAAGCGCAGAGCCTAGCACCGCCACAGTCAGAGCTATGAGTTCCCGGACAATCTCCACCCCGCCAAATTGATAACGCGCGACAAGGTAAGGCAATAAGGAGCAGGCTAGCAAAAGTGTCTGGCTAAACAAAGCCGACCACTTTCCCCACACGATCCGGAAAGCGGACATGGAGGTCAGCGTCAGCATGTCCATCGTCCCACCCTGAACCTCCCCCGATAAAATCCCAAACCCACGCAGCGGCAGCGCAACAAAAAGCGCTAATAAAGCAACACTCCAAAAGACATTGCCAATCACCTTTGCCTCCACGCCCAAAATCCCCGTCCCCACGATAAGAATCATGCAAACCTGGAAGGTCGTGAGCAAAGAAGTGAAGATCCGAGTGCGCAGACCATGACGCAATTCCTTCACCAGCATCGGGCTGAGCCGATCACTGAAATCTCGTAGAGGTGTCAGGGGAGCAGCATTCATGCGGTGAGGGAATTCAAGGCCTCCTTGCGGGCACTCCGAGTGTGCCGAAAAGTATTGAGTGCAAACAGCATCAGAATCACTGGCCAGATGGTATTAATGGCCAGCCCCGCCATGAAATAACTCACGTGTGAATGGTCAATGCTAGCCGTCATCGCACTGCTAGGGAGCAGCCATTGCATCCATTGAACTTCATCTTTATAACGGGAAGCCAACATCACCAAACTGCCCAACATGGTCAGAACATACAGAATGAAAAAACCTGCAAACATGGCGGCCATGTAATCTCCCTGCCGCCGGAAAGAAAGGATTTGAGCCATCAAAGCAGCAAACCAAAGGCAGCATCCAATCAACCACATTCGCGCTCCTTCTACCGGACCCTCAACAAACCGAACCATCAGGCAACTCAGCAATACAATCAGGAGCGAATACAAAAAGCCGTGCATCCACCCCGGCACCAGAAACCAACTGGCTAATCTCCCCCACCAAGAACGCCGATAAAAAGGCAGATAAAGAGAAGGCAACCCATGCACCTGCTCACTCAAGGCATCTATTGAGGCGACCACCATCACCACAATCAATACAACCTTGATGTCATGCCCTTGCGTGGCAAACCACTGGATCGTCGGCAGCACTAAAAGTGCCCCCAAGTTTACCCACCGTTTGGTGACGGAAAGAAGCGAGGCCGCTGGTGCAATCTTCGAAGCCCCATAACTGAGCAAAGCAAAGATCAACCAAGCTCCCCCCAAGGTCCAACCTACCACCATCCAGATATTCTGTTCACTGGCCCCCGGGGAAGACGTACTGCGGCCCATGATGCCTGTCATCACCCGAAACATCGATGTGATTCCAGATAAGAACAGAGGCACCGTCAGGACCAAGGCGCGAAGCCAAAATTGCTTCTGCGTGGATAGAGCCACGACTCCAGCCGTCAGAACAGCACTGACCAACCACTGAAAAGCAAGAGCGGATAAATCAGCAAACAGCTCAGAGCCGCCATACACATAACGAGCCACGATGTAAGGCACCACACTGACGGTCACCAGCAACGACTGGAACACAATGGCCGCCCATTTCCCCAGCACAATGCGGCCTGCTGATAGCCGCGTGAGCACCAGCATGTCCATGGTGTTGGCCTTGATCTCCCCTGCCAAAGCCGAGAAACCACAGAGCGGAAAAATGACAAAGAGGACAAAGGTGATCAGCCCATCCATCAGCCCGCGCACCTCAGATCCGTCTTCAGCCGTTCCACCTATCAGAGTGATGATGACCAGCAAAGCATGCAGTACCAACACCACCCCACCAAACAGCCGCGTGCGCAGCCCCTGCCGCAGTTCCTTCACGACCATGGGCGAAAGCCAGTCAGAGAAATCTGTGAGTAGGGCAATAGAGGTCATGGAAGAATGCGTAAATCTTAATGAGGCTCGGCAAAAACAGAATCTTTTTTATCCCACTATTTGACGAACCTCTGAGACTTTCGCCCCCGATCCATCCTCACTTCCCATCCGCAGAAAACTTACCTGCTCCAGCAAACAACAGAGTAATGTAGCCAGCCAGATAAACAAAAGCCATCTCACCCGACTGCTCACCCGTGAACTGGGCGTTGTGGGCAATGAAAAAAGCCACCGCCATGGTGATGGTCAGATTCAGCGCGGCAAAGCGGGTAAAGACACCGACGATGAGCAGCACAGAGCAGACCACTTCGGCAAAAATAGCCATGCCTAAACTGATATTGGAAGGCAGCCCAAAGAGCGGCAAAAACTTCGGTGCCATGGTACTGAAATTTTGGAACTTCACCCAGCCATGCAGCACCAACATCGAAAAGCCTAGTGAAACACGCAGCACCAGAAGGCCGAGATCCGCAGACTGAGGAAGAAAAGAGAGACGAAGGAGGTTCAACATAGTCCGCAGGATGTGGCAGGTCTTGCCACTCCGGCAAGCTGAAAGATTGTCACATCATGGCAGCAACACCTGTGCCGTACTTCCATCCGTAAACGTGACGAAGACCAAAAGACGCCCCCTTTTATCCATGACAGGCTGCTCCCAGCGGCGCTCCTTTTGACCAGAGCCAGGGAGATCTATCTTTTCGACTGTTTTACGGCCCTTCATTGTTTCCAGTGAATCGCCACTGCGCAGCAGCAGCGACAGCTTTCCTCCCTTAGGAGCCTGCCTCCACACGCCTTTGTCATTGGCCGAAGTGACACCTGAACCTGTGAGAACGCCGAGGAAAGCTAACTGCTCCTCTCCACCGACCACAGGATGATCCAGCTCACGCATTGTGGCTCCAGGGAGATCAGGGGCTTCATCTCCCTGACGGATCACCAGAGACATGCTGCCCGAGGTATCCGCAAAGATGGCGTATGGATCACTAAATCCATCCACAAAACCATCTCCATTCACATCCAGCCGCCCCATCCAGGCTCCGTGATTACCACTCGTCAGCCACCCACTCCAGACCTGCCCCACTTTGCTACCTTCAGGCATTCCCGGCAAATGAGCATCCCCCTTGCGGAGGATTGGCTTGAAGCCCGCCGCCACACTGCCACGCCAAATCCCATCGTTTTTCAGTGCCAACGACTCATCCCCATTGGCGTTAAGCGTGGCATGAAAGGCCAACACGCCTTTTGTTCCTAGCGATGGCTTGTTCAGGCGTAAAAAAGTAGCTCCACCAGCACCGGGAGCCGGATCTCCCGCTGCAAAAACTTTCTGGGCCTCACCGCCACGAGCTTGATACCACAGGCTATCGTTTCGCTTGGGGCCGACAACGGCGGCAAAGGCAACATTGCCTTCATCATCCATGCGTGCAGGATCTGTGTAAGGGCCATGGAGCAAGCCAAAATTCGCCTCCATCCCCGGCGCCGGCATGGCATCACGCGCTAAAATTTGCACCTTCGTCATCGCCCCGCCACTCACGCTGACCCGCAACAAAGCGGAGTCTAAGTGATCACTTTTCAACAGCACGGAAAACACAGCCTCACCTGTCCCTTTGGCGACATAAGCCGTCGCAAAAGCCCCCGTCGCAAACCCATCCACGATGAGACCATGCTGCCCCAGCAACTCATCCCCTTGGCGCAGAAGAAGTTGCAGACCCGCTCCCCCTATTTCAGACCATAGCCCCGCCGCCTCACTTTTCACCACCGCAGGCTCTCCACTTCCCTCACGCAAAGCAGCTAAAAAGGTCACCGCCCCCGTGGCCGAGATCCCTGAAAGCTGCGGCAGACTGGCAAAGACAGCCTTGCCAGTCCCTGGAGCTACCCCATCGACCCGAGCTAAAAGCGAGAAGTCCTCCGTCTGCCCACGCCACAACGCTGGCAGGTCTGATAAACCAGCCTGCGCAGAACGATCCGGCAACTCCCCTGCAAAGACGATCCCCGATTCCGCCGAAAGGAATCCGCTGCGGGTCAGGCGCTGAAAACGGTCTCCGCTAGGCTCATCCCCACCGCTCAGTGCTAAAATGATCGGCTTCGCAGGATTCTGCCCGAAAACATTCCCGGCAAAAAGACATCCAATCAAAAAGGATCGACAAAAATGGGAACACACAACCATGGGAATCACAAAAAATAAGACGTCCTGAATCCTTCAGACAGGCCAAAGATAGAACAATCGGACGCGATTTCCAAAGTAACATCCATCTAGCACGCACAACTTGGGCCTCCAGAATCGTTAATCTTGAATGCTTACATCGCTTTAACCCACGAAAGTCGTATTCAATTTGCCTTAAAATGAGTCTGTTGTTGAAAAGCTCGTCTCAAGGCGGACACTTGGCACCATCCTTTCTTCCCCACGCAGTCCCATGCCGGAACCCAGTCTCTTCAGGCACTATCAAATCGTCCAGGACGCGGACGGGAATAACGTCGAACTGATTCGTGATGCGGATCAAGTCGCCGTTCTGGCTTTTGACACCCATCGTCAGGAGTTTGTACACTGTCACGTTCTGCTGGAGCCGCTCGCGGACAAACCCGCTTTTGAAGACAGTTGCCGCCAGTTGCAAAAGAACGGTCACCCGCTTTTAGCGCGCTTGCTGGATTTTGGTGAAGATGAGGGCAATCCTTTCTACATCACCAGCAGCGTGGATGGAGAGACGCTCCGCCATTACCTGACTCGTCAGCAAGAGATTCCAGGTTGGCTAGCCATCATGGTCGCCTGTCGTTCCCTGGAAACGGTGATCGCCCTGGTCGAGCATACCGACTTGCTGCCAGAGGATGTCCTTCAGGGGCTGCGAATCGTCCAAACAGGCGCTCAGCAAGTCCAGCTTCAGATTTCCGACTATCGCCTCCGCGCCAGCACGACCTCTAAAACCAAGGGCCTCAAACCGGCCTTTGATAAATCGGCCAAACTGCTGCGCACCTTTTTCCAAGAACAGTCCGGCGGCGGTCCCACCCTGCCAGACCAAGCCCTACCTGGGGCGGATTTCATGGAGCTACTAGCGGCCTGCCTCACCTCGGCAGATCGTGGAGTCACCGCAGCCCTGAAAGACCTGAAGAACGCACTGCAAAAACTATCTCCCGACCACCTTACGGGGGAAATTCCGACCGCCCATAAGCCGCGTGCCCTTCTGGCCCCGCATCTGGCCAGTTACCAGGAAGTGGCCCGGGGAGTGGTCAATCTCGTCCGCATTCAGAGTCAGCGCTTGGACATGGCCAATCCCTACTCCATGCGCGGCACGCTGACAAAAACAGGCCGCACGGTTCTGGTGGAGCAAGTTCCGCCTTACCGCCTGAGCGGCACAAGCGTCCAAACGCTGGATGAAAAGGCCCTGAATTTGGCCAAAAAACGGGAGTTCCCTGGTCTGGTTTCCATCGTCCTTCTTCATGAGTCCGAAGAAATCTCCTGCCTGGCCGAAGAACAGGTGGAAGGCGTCAGCCTAGCTGACCTTCTGCGGGAGCGACATTCCCTCAGTGTCCATGAAGCATACCTTGTTCTGGCAGGGTTGGATGGTGCCCTAGACTCCCTGGAAAAATCTGACTTGAAGACAAGTCGCCTGCGTTTGGAAGACATGTTTTTGCTCACAGGCTTTCCCCGTGAAGACGCACGAACGGCCAAGCTGCTACTGACGAAACTGAATGAGTGGCCTGCCTTTACCCTCATGCTCCGGGCGCATCCGACTCTGGCCGCCATGGCGGGACGGGGCGTGGACCCCGCAGTGCTCCTTCCTCCCGTGGATTCCCAGAAAAAGCCCGTCTGGAATGCCTCCTGGTTATCTGCCGTGGGGAGTTTCTTGGTCGGCCTAACTCCTATCCCTGGCCTGACGCCAGAATCCTCCACCGGACTGCGGGAGCGTGAATCTCTCACCCGTCTTTTTGATGAAGAGATCCAAAAGGCCCGTGAAGGTAAGGCCAGCTCACGAGGTGACTTCTTAGCACGCTACGCCCGTATTCTTCAGCATCACGATCTGGTCAAACCCACGCCAGCCCCCATTTCAGAACCCTTGGTCACCATTCAGCCCAAGCCTGCCTCCCGCACGCGCACCATTTCGGCCAACTCCGACTCTGAGAAAAAGCCCGTGCGCGAATCTGCCCCCATGGCCCTGACCAGTGGCGTGGCACCTACCACTGAGAAGCCCACCATCGGCTTTGCTGAACTGCTTTTCCGCGATACCTCCGTCACAGAAAGTGGTGTCGGTCATGATTGGGCTAAAACAGCCGCCGATGCTCCGCCGACGATTCAGGATGGTGAAGTCTTATTGCCACCCAATGAATTTGTACCACTCTGGTTAAAAGCGGCAGTGTTTCTAGGCGGTTCCATTCTGGCTGGAGCTATTCTCGCTCATACTTCAGGGAATGCTTTGTGGCTGAAGGGACACGGCATGAAATCAACACCCGCCAAAGTCGCCCCTATTTCCGCTCCCACCAAGTTGCCTAGCAAAAGCTTGAGCCAAGAACCACCGCCAGGTCCAGCCGCGCCACAAGTCAGTGTACCGACCTTGCCGCCCGAAGCAGCGCGCCCCTCCGCGCCTAAATTGCTGCAACCACCCACTTCCACCCTGAAAGACGACTTGTAGGCTTAGTGCGTCAACGCGTAGAAGATGATGTTGATACCCAGTGGGTAGGCATATTTTTCTGAAAACTCCCGGAAGTACCACGGGTCCGTGCCCTCCTCTTCCCAACCATCCCCGAGATCGGTGTTGTGGCAGATCATCATTACGATGCGTTGCTTGTCATCAAAGATGGCCCGGTAATGCGGTGTTTCTGCATCAGGTCGCTCTGCTGTCAGACCCCGTGAGCGCCCCGCGATCGCAAAACCCACGCTCGGGATTTGAGGCTTCACTTTCAAAGGGAAAACCATGTGGAAGATCTCATGCTCCAGAGGCAGTTCCACAGGCTCGCGGTCGGGGAAAATCTGCTTCAATGCCACATTAAAGGTGTCCCATTCCTCCTCCCCCCAAAAATCATCCACCATGATAAACCCACCATTCAGCATGTAATTCCGCATCACTCCGGCCTCTTCATTGGTGATGCTGATGTGCCCTGGCTCCACCATGTAGATGAAGGGGTAATGCCGCATCTGGTCGGCCTCAATGTCCACTATGGCTCCCTTGGGACTGACCTGCAGAGACGTCAGTTGCTGAAGGCGATAGCAGAAATTCAAATCCGCATCTGGGTAATCTGTCGTCCATTTGCCACCACCACGCCGCCCCCAGCCCCAGCTTTCTGACGTGTAACGAAGCCGGGCAAAAGTGAACACATCATTCGGCATTTCCTTGCTCACAGGCCAGGTGGGAAAGTCCATGAATTGCCCACCTCGACCCGCCTCTCGTGGATCTTCTGGCACAGACCCATCTTTGATACCAAAATTGGTTGGCGAAGCTTCCTCCCCTGCCCAGCAACAGCCCAGAACAGCAAGTACCAGGAAAGCGGGCAGAAATTTCATAACGGAGTATTTCACGAATCACGCAGGTGACACCAGCCTAGAACAGCAACTGAACGCCCAATCTTCTCGACTTTCTCCATCTCCCAGCATTCCTGTGAAGTTGAGATAACACGGTTTTGCGCCACCTTCCCTCATGTCAGATCCAGCCTGGACCCATCTTTTGCTCTTTGATGGCGTATGCCATCTCTGTGATGGAGCCGTGCAGTTTATTCTGAAGCATGACCAGCGTGGACTCATCCACTTTGGCTCCATCCAATCCGCAGCGGGCCAAAGCCTCTACCGCCAACATGGCCTGGACCCTGAGCACCCTGACACCATGCTGCTGATCACCCCCGAAGGCGTGTTTCGCGAAAGCGATGCCGCGCTCAAAATCGCTAGCTTGCTGGGACGCCCTTGGAGCTTAGTCGCGGTCTTCAAAATCATCCCACGTTGGCTGCATGACCGCGTTTATCGGTTCATCGCACAGCATCGCTATCAATGGTTCGGCAAACACGATCAGTGCCTGCTACCGCGCCCCGAATGGCGTGCACGATTTTTAAGCTGCCCCCCCGTAAATCACACCACGGGAGCTGGCGAAGAGGCACGACGCAAGAGGCGAAGGCCCACCAAGATCATGACGCCAGGAATGAGGAATTTGAGCACTTCCGTCACTTTCTCTAATAGGGCCAAGACATTGCCTTTCCATTCAAATCGTGCCTGTGCCGGCGTACTCATGTAAAGATGGTTGGCCCGATTTCTCACCAAATCTGCCATGCGTGGATGGGGACCATAATACTTCTGCAACAGCGTTTCATTCCGCGCCAAATCATCCAGGCTGAGGACTTTACCCGTCTCATCCAGGGGAATCACTTCCAAGTCTGGATCATACAGATGCCAGTCACCCTCATACCAGGCCTCCATCACCACATGCCCTTGCAGACCGACGTGGCGGGACTTGATGCCATGCGCCTCTGCCAGATGCAGAAGCAGATAGGAGGACTGGTCACATAAGAGTGAGTAGCCCTGAGAGACAAAGCGATCTGGATTCCACATATGGCGGAAGACAGGGTGAACGTAACCCGCCAAATAGAGGATCCAATTGCTGGCCAGATTGTGCTGCGCCTCATTGTGGGTGAAGCGATCCGTGATCAGATCAAACATGACCTGCATTTTTGCAGCATCGGTGGCCTTGCCCGCCTCCATTTTCACATCCGCCTGTTTAACCATGGCCGCGTAGTCCCGCACCT
Source organism: Prosthecobacter sp. (assembly GCA_025869455.1). GTDB lineage: Bacteria > Verrucomicrobiota > Verrucomicrobiia > Verrucomicrobiales > Verrucomicrobiaceae > Prosthecobacter. The sequence goes on along the minus strand of JAOZVT010000264.1, from coordinate 1,961 downwards.
GAGTCACCAGCGCTGGGTCAAAGCGTTCCCAGTCTCTTTTGGAGTCGTTGACCCCACCTCCCAAGGGTGTCCACTCCCCAATGGCAGCAATTCCCAGCAAACAAATCCCCAATAAAACTGACAAGCCGCCCAATAAGCCGCGTGTCTTGAGGGTAAAGGAGATCATGTGGAAAATCTAAAGGTATTCAGTGCTCCGACGAGCTAAAAATTGGTAATTTGCATGACAGATCAGGCAGGTACCGTGCCCAGATAGAACGCGAAAAACATCCAGGCAGAGGCATCTATCTGCTTTGTTCATGCTAGACATGAGTAAAATCCCCTTTGCGAACGCGTCCCTGGCGGGTATGTCTCCCGCCCCGCCCAGGCGGCCTAACTTACCCCTACTGACTGAAAATGAGCCAAAAAAGTGACTTCGGATTGATCGGCCTTGCCGTGATGGGCCAGAACCTAGTGTTGAACGTGGAAAGCCGTGGCTTCCAGGTTTCCGTCTTTAACCGCACCACCGCCACCACGGAAGAGTTCATCGCCAAGCATCCTGGCAAAAAGCTGGTAGGCGCTAAGACCCTGGAAGAATTCGTCCAGTCCCTGGCCACTCCCCGGAAGATCCAGATCATGGTGAAATCCAACGCCGTGAAGGATTCCGACCGTGATGCTGTGGACGCTGTGATTGAGCAGCTCATCCCGCTTCTCGAAAAAGACGATATCATCATCGACGGTGGCAACAGCTACTACCAGACCACGGAGCGCCGTGACAAATACCTCGCTGAAAAAGGCCTCCGCTTCATCGGCGCTGGCGTTTCCGGTGGTGAAGAAGGTGCCCGTAAAGGTCCTTCCATCATGCCTGGTGGCCCTGCCAGCACCTGGGAAGTCATGAAGCCGATCTTTGAAAGCATCTCCGCCAAAGTGGACGGCGAGCCTTGCGTGATCCACATCGGCACCGGTGGCGCTGGCCATTACGTGAAGATGATCCACAACGGCATCGAATACGGTGACATGCAGCTCATCTGTGAAGCCTACAACATCTTCAAAGCCGCTGGTTTCACCACGGACGAAATGGCGGCTGTCTTCAACGAATGGAATGAAGGCGACATGCAGAGCTACCTGATCCAGATCACGGGCAAGGCTCTCGAGCAGAAAGACCCTGAAACCGGCAAGCCAATCGTCGAACTCATCGTGGACAAAGCTGGCCAAAAAGGCACCGGCCAATGGACACTCCTGAACGCCGCTGAAAACGCCGTCGTCATCAGCACCATCAACGCCGCTGTCGAAGCCCGTATCCTTTCTTCCAAGAAGAAGGCCCGTGTCGCCGCTAGCAAAGAACTCACTGGCCCAGCCGTGAACATCACCACAGAGAAAGCCGAGCTGGTGAAGAAGGTGCACGACGCCCTCTACGCCTCCAAAGTCATCTCCTACGCTCAGGGTCTGGACCTGATCAAGACCATGGGCGAGTCCAAAAAATGGAACCTCGACCTCGGCCGCATCGCCTCCATCTGGCGCGGTGGTTGCATCATCCGTGCCCGCTTCCTCAACAAGATCACTGATGCTTATCGTGAAAACGCTGAACTCAGCAACCTCATGCTGGCTCCCTTCTTCAAGGACCTGCTGAGCAAGACCCAACAGAACTGGCGTGAAGTGGTTTCCCTGGCTACCCTCAATGGTATCCCGGTCCCCGCGTTCTCCGCCTCCCTGGGCTACTACGACAGCTACCGCGCCGAGCGCCTGCCAGCGAACCTGCTGCAGGCCCAGCGTGACTTCTTCGGTGCTCACACCTACGAGCGCACCGACAAGCCTGAAGGTGAATTCTTCCACACCGATTGGCCAGAAGTGATCGGCTAATCGTTGCACAGTTGCGCCGCAACTGATCTTCTCAAATCAACGCAAAAGCGGCTGAGGAAACTCAGCCGCTTTTTTGTGGTCTGGATTAGCCACCCACTTTTAAAACTCACTGAATTCCCTCAAAG
>JAOZVT010000263.1 GCA_025869455.1 Prosthecobacter sp. | reverse complement strand
ACCAGTAGGTAACAACATTCGATTCAGACGTTTTCTCGACGACGCGCTTAGCCAAGAAAATGTTTCAATAGCACTGCGCAACGATGGCTCACACGCAAGCATAAAGAAAAATTTTGGAGCACAGTATGCCGAAGCAATGCATCTAATATTGGACAATGCGTTCTTCTATACTCCCCCCGCACGCGAGCGACTAATAGAGCAAGACTACATCGCCATCAACCTTGCCCCCGACCAACTCGGTATGCTCAGCAACATGCGGGGCACCGTGGATCAAGAAGACTTTTATCGGCAAATTCAACAGGTCATTGAGCACTGCATAGAAACGCTCGGCATACACGTAGTTTTGATTCCTCATATCCAAGCCGATCTAACGGCCATAGTCCGCATTCTCGGCTCACTGGAAAGTTTCACTTCCCGCTCGATGGTCACCGTGGCGCCCTGCGTACAGGGAAATGCCGGAGCGGACTTGCTATTCTCCATTTACCGGAATAGCCGCTTTGTCATAGCCAGTCGTTTTCACGCAAACGTATGCAGCGCCGCAATGCTGAAGCCCACTATCGGCATCGCAGTATTGGATAGAGTAGGCTTCATGTATAACTCTCTCGACATGAGGAATGCGTATGTGCTTCCAGGCGAAAACCTTGTCGACGAACTAATCGAGAAGCTTTCCGAACACATCCAAAAACAAGACTCGCGACGTACCCCGACCGAGGCGCTACGTCGTTTTCAAGCACACAGTTTTTCTTTCTACGAAGAGAAGCTGGCATCCATAATTTAAAATTATTATCAATGAGATGAATGAAATGAACGAATTTTACTTAAAGGACCGCAAGGTTGGACCGGATCACCCGCCACTGGTCATTGCGGAGCTAGGCATCAATCATGAGGGGAATCTTGAAACCGCCAAGGCAATGGTGGATTCAGCACAGCGCGCTGGCGTTGAAGTAGTTAAACATCAAACGCACATCGTAGAAGATGAAATGTCCGGCGCAGCAAAGCTTGTAATTCCGGGGAATGCCGATGTGTCAATTTATGAGATCATGGCACGCTGCAGCTTGGACGAAGAACAAGAACGTGAGCTACAGGAATACGTCGAAGCTAAAGGCATGATCTTTATCAGCACGCCTTTTTCCCGTGCCGCCGCGGACCGCCTGATGCGCATGAACGTACCCGCCTTTAAAATCGGATCAGGCGAGTGCAATAACTATCCTTTGCTGAAGCACGTTGCCGCATTCGGCAAGCCAATTATCCTTAGCACAGGCATGAACGATATTCCGAGCATCGCCAAAGCAGTGAAGATTTTTGAGGAGCATAATGTTTCTTATGCGCTGCTGCACACTACTAACCTCTACCCCACACCGCCGCAATTGGTTAGGCTCGGGGCACTTCAGCAATTGCAGTCGGCATTCCCCAATGTAATCACAGGTCTATCGGATCATACGACGTCAAATCACGCTTGCTTTGCCGCCGTCGCTTTGGGCGCATC
>JAOZVT010000262.1 GCA_025869455.1 Prosthecobacter sp. | reverse complement strand
TCTCCCGAAGTTACGGGGATAATTTGCCGAGTTCCTTAACGAGAGGTCTCTCGCGCGCCTGAGAATATTCGTCCCATCCACCTGTGTCGGTTTTGGTACGGTCACCATCAACGATTAGAGTCTATTTCTTGGAAGCGTTGCGCTACACTATCGGTTCACCCGAGGGCTCCCCTTGGTCCATACCTGGCTTTATGCTAGCGGATTTGCCTACTAGCCGGCCTCATATGTCCACGGACACTTCCAATCGTCCGCGTGCTTAACGTACTTCGTCAACTCATCATCATAGTTTTAGGTGGCGCAGGAATATTTAACCTGCTTGCCATCGCCTACGCTTTTCAGCCTCGGCTTAGGGACCGGCTAACCCAGGGAAGACGAGCTTTACCCTGGAAACCTTGGATTTTCGGCGAGGAGGATTTTCACCTCCTTTATCGTTTACTCATGCCATGCATTATCACTAGTATGCGCTCCAATGCTCCTTACGGTACATCTTCGCTGCACATACTACGCTCTCCTACCGCTTAGCTTTTACAAGCTAAACCCGCGATTTCGGCTCTATGCTTATTAGTCCCGGATATTATCGGCGCAGAGTTTCTCGATTGGTGAGCTGTTACGCACTCTTTAAATGATGGCTGCCTCTAAGCCAACATTCCAACTGTTTTAGAAACTCCACTTCCTTACTCACTTAGCATAGAATTTGGGGCCTTAATCGGCGATCTGGGCTGTTCCCCTTTTGACAATGAAGCTTATCCCCCACTGTCTATCTCCCGAACGAATCTACAGTATTCGGAGTTTGATTTCCTTTGGTAGGCCGGTAGGCCCCCGCGTGAATTCAGTGCTCTACCCCTGTAGATAATTATGTTCGAGGCTAACCCGAAAGTTATTTCGAAGAGAACAAGATATCTCCGAGTTTGATTGGCCTTTCACCCCTATCCACAACTCATCCAAAGCCTTTTCAACGGCAACTAGTTCGGTCCTCCACAAGGTGTTACCCTTGCTTCAACCTGGTCATGGATAGATCACTCGGTTTCGTGTCTACATCAAATGACTATACGCGCTTTTAACACTCGCTTTCGCTTCGGCTCCAGAACGTTGTCCCTTAACCTTGCCATTTAATAGTAACTCGCTGGCTCATCATGCAAAAGGCACGCCGTTAGCCATTTCCTTAAAAAGGACATAGGCCTTCGACCGTTTGTAAGCTGCTGGTTTCAGGTTCTATTTCACTCCCCTCATCGGGGTGCTTTTCACCTTTCCCTCACGGTACTGGTTCACTATCGGTCATCGAGGAGTACTTAGGCTTGGAGGGTGGTCCCCCCATGTTCAGACAGGGTTTCACGTGCCCCGCCCTACTCGAGGACGCAAAAGGACCTGTACCCGTACGGGGCTGTCACCCACTCTGGCCCGACTTTCCAGACGGTTCCGGTTGATCCAATTGCGCCACTGGCCTGGTCCGCGTTCGCTCGCCACTACTAGCGGAGTCTCTGTTGATGT
>JAOZVT010000261.1 GCA_025869455.1 Prosthecobacter sp. | reverse complement strand
GTGCCACTCTGTGGCACCAGACACAGGCAAGATGCCTGTGCTCCATGCTGGAGATTCCAGGAGTGCCTATAACACCAGTCCCTGTGGTTAAATCGTATAACTCTACCCAGAGTCTTTCAAAACAAGCCCAACACCGCCAATGAGTGCTGGTTACAACTCAGGCTTACCGCAGGCCATCAATAATATTCTTCCATCTGGAAGACCCAAGGGTCTCCGCCGTTGAAGCCATTGTTGTAAGCCTCGCTGTCGATGAAGTAGGCTCGGTCATAACCAGAGCCACCATAGACATCCAAGAAGCCGTTGAAGTCATTACCCACCGTATCCACGGCAGGGTTATGACCGGCTAAAAAGACATCATTGCCTGCGCCCATAAACACACGGACGTAGCCATCAAAGTAGGTGTAGATGGAGGAGACTTCTGTATCCGTATCAAACTGGATGTAGTCATCGCCAGCTCCAGTATTCACCGTCACATTGCGATCAAAAACGCCATCGCGCACGACGACATCGCTGTCTGCCCGGCCCTGCATGTTGATGTTCACAGCGCCTCTGAAATCACTGTCTAAAAGTTGAATCGTATCCACCTGTCCGAACCCTGCATTCGTGGTGATCCGCAGACTCCCACGGATATCAGCATCTCTCACCTGCACATCTGAACTGCCCGTTCCCGTATTCACCGTCACGGCACCAAAGACAGAGATCAGATCGGAGTCGCCGTCAAACTGACCGATGTCCACAATATCAGTGCCAGCCCCGCCGCTGTATTTGATCCCTCCCAAATCGGCTACTGTCGCATTCAGACCAAACACATTGTTACCTAGAACAACGTCAGAGCTAGAGGCATTCATCGAGATAACCTTTCCGACATAGACTTCAGGCCCCGTGACAAAGAGGTGGTCCAGGCCATTGCCACCACGGAAGATTAGGTTACCGCCTACTCCCAAATATTCAGAAGTCGCCAAGTCCAAGGTGTTATCCCCCGCGCCTGCCGAAAAAGTAAAGTTTCCATCCAGCACCGTCTCGCGGGCTTCTAAGATGAACTCATCATTGCCCTTACCGCCTGTGTAGGTCAGCGCTTTGGCATAAAGTTGATCTACGTTGGTGGTGATCACAGAATTGTCTCCCTGCCCCAGGCGCAGAGCCAAGAGTCCGCCAATGTCCATATCACCACGAAGGATCACGATATCCTCACCTCCCGCTGATTGCAGCGTCATGCCTTTGGAAACCGAAAGGTAATCATCCGCGGAATCGCCAATTTCAAAATCGGTGTAGCTGCCCGTGGTGGTTTTCAAAGTCAGCGCACCATGGATCTCCCCAATGCCTGTTTTAAAAATAAAGGCCTGCCCTTCGCCTAAGCCTCCACCTGCTACCGCGGAAATGGAACCATCTGACAACAGCGTCACCGCATTCACATCAAAGGTGTTCGCGCCTTTGCCCAAATTCACACTCAGGCCTTTGCC
>JAOZVT010000260.1 GCA_025869455.1 Prosthecobacter sp. | reverse complement strand
CATGTGCCATGGCAAGGGTCAGATTATCCTCGCCTGTACCCGCATAAGCAGCCACAGGTTTGCCTTTGGAATCAGTTGTGACCACAACATCCCCCAGTCGTCCCCTGAATTGCTGCACAGTCAATGCGTTGCGTGTTGTGTCTGTCAATTCACACAAACCCTTTTCCCACTGATCCTTGCTGATAAAACTCAATGACAGAGCTTCGCCGCCACGAGGTTGATAAAATAATTCTGCTCTCATCATGACTCCTTAACGAACCCTCTGAATTGCGCCAATCGTACGCCAAGAACATACAAAATTCCCATGTACATAATGGCGGCCGTGGATATATGAATGAATAACCAAAACAGGCGAGATACCGGCGAGAGACTCAACCAGCTCTCAGCCGTTCCTGCCATAAAATATAAATAAACGGCAATGACCGTATTTGCAACTAACAACTGACACAGAAATTTGGTCCAGTTTCGTGCAGGATTATAGATTTCCCTGCGCAACAACAGGTACAGCAACACACCGGAATTGACATAACCTGCCAGCGAGGAAGACAAGGCAAGTCCGGCATGTGCCAATGGCCAGATAAGTACAGCGCACAGCAAACTGTTTATCAACATGGCAAAAGCCCCCACCTTGACCGGGGTTTTGATGTCCTGACGTGCGTAAAAACTGGAGGCCAGGACTTTGACCATCATAAACGCAGGTACGCCAGATGCCAGGGCTATCAGGCTTTTTTGCGTTTGTAACAAATCGGTTACGTTAAATTTACCGTAAGAAAAACAGCAGGCAATAATGGGCATGGAGAAAACAGCCAAACCCACGGCTGCCGGCACACCGATTAACAAAAGAGATTGCAAGCCCCAATCAATGGCATGAGAAAAAGTTTTAAGACTTTTTTCAGCGTGTTGACGTGAGAGATGCGGCAGAATCACAGTAGATATGGCCACGCCAAACACACCCAGGGGGAAATCGGTCAGGCGATCGGTAAAATACAACCAGGAAACACTGCCTACCTGCAAAAATGAGGCAAACACCGAATCAACAATCAGATTCAATTGCGCGATAGACACACCAAACAAGGCAGGTACCATCAGCTTCATGACGCGTTTTACCCCGGGATCGCCTCTCATGCGTTGGGGAGCAACCAGCAAACCGCGACGAGCAAGGAATGGCAATTGAAATAAAAACTGTGCGAAACCGGCAATCAGCACGCCCCAGGCCAATGCAACAATGGGATGTTCGCAATAAGGGCTGAGATACAGGGCTGCGGCAATCATGGAGATATTAAGCAAAACCGGCGTGATGGCCGGCACGCCAAAATAGCCGTAGGTGTTTAAAATAGCCCCGCCCATAGCGGATACAGATATCAGAAGCAGATAGGGAAAGGTGATGCGTAACATCTCGGCGGCCAACACAGAACGGGGACTGCCCTCTCCAAAGCCTGGTGCAAACAATAAAATAATGACTGGCGTTGCGACCATACCTATTGCGGTTACCATCGACAAC
>JAOZVT010000259.1 GCA_025869455.1 Prosthecobacter sp. | reverse complement strand
GACGGCAGGGACGGACTCGAATGTTTGACTGTTAATCAAGGAGGCGGCAATAGAAGGGCACTCTGGATCATCGCTCAAGATTCGGTTGTCCGAGAAATCGTAGGGAACGATATAGAATGATCCTTCAGCGGCTTGGCATGGGATGTCCATCCCCGACAACCCGTTGCCATCGACTGTAGAAAAGGTGGCAGTGGGACACCCTGGGTCTATACTCACGAGCACATTTGATTCAGATCTCGCACAAGTCAACAACGGTGAAGGGATATAATCGAGGGTGCCATTCCATAACCCCGAAGTGTTGATGAGAATGTCCACAGAAGGACTTGAAGAGACTTTGCTCACTCGATCTGCCTGCAAATTCGTAAACTGAAGTTCAAAGTATGAATCTGCTGCGAAACTCGCATTCCATTGAGGATTACCGCAAGCAGAGATCGGAGTAGCCACGAAGCGATTGACCACCCCAGCAGAAATCACCGATGAGTAATTCCAAGAGACGCGAGAGGCCAGTTCCTCGTTGTCAAAGATCGTGCAATTCATCATAAAAGCAGAAAGATTGCCGACATGGACTGTGATGTTGTCAGGCGAGAATATTTGGCAATCATACGAAAAAGATGGATAATATGAAGAGGAAGTTGAAGATGATTGCGGAAAAAAACTCAAAATGCCTTGGAATCCACCGATTCCACTATTGGAGGTGAAAATAGAACCCTCCACCAAGAGCTGCGCCGACAAGTCAATATCTCCGGAGAACGCGATTGCTGTGCCACCACGGTGATGGGTCAGGTTGGAGGAGGTGATGACAAATGGATGTGAGGCAATAAAGTCTCGATTATCACCCAAAGAGAGCGCAATGGCCGAGGCTGATGGGGATTCGTTGGCATCGAGCTCAGAGGAATCAAGGTGGAAAAATCGGGGTTGGTTCATAAAACAACCTCCGCCGGCAGTGGAGGCAAAGTTGGCGTGGAAGATGGAATTTGAGATGATAGTGGAGCCGCCATCCTGATAAATGGCGCCTCCTAGCCCGAAGAGAGAGTTATCGCAACGTGCAATGCGAGGGTTAGCAGAGTTGAGGAGGAATCGGGTGTTTGTGACCCTCAAATCGACGGAAGAAAGTGATAAAGCACCTCCTCCGTCGGCGTGGCAGTTGGTAAACAGAGAATCGAACACAGAGAGGCGTTTATAGCCACTCTCAAAGTCGGAGTTTATATAGAGCGCGCCTCCAGAACCGCCGACGACAGAGTTGTTGGAGAAGGTAGACTTTTGCACATCAATGACGATAGTATACTGCAGAGCAACAATTCCTCCCTTCACGTTGTCGAGTTGGGCGAGTTGACACTGGTCGAAGACGGAATTGAAGATCCGTGCGAATGCAGAGAAGGAGATGTACACAGCAGCGCCCATCCCGGAGCGGCATCTGAGAGAGATAGAAGCAATGCGCGTTTGCGTTATCGAGACGATGCCGCGGTCGGTGTTGAGCACGAGGCCCTGGCTGATGCTGGTGTCAGAGTCGT
>JAOZVT010000258.1 GCA_025869455.1 Prosthecobacter sp. | reverse complement strand
AGTTTAGCCGAGCCTGTCAAGATCCGAGGAAAGGGGCTTCGTTTGACGGATACAGTGCAGTGAACGGCCAGCCCGAATCTGCACGGCTTCACAGCACCACCACGAACTGGTGCCTTGAGTAAAGCTTCTGCTCCTCCGCCAGTCGGCCAATCAATCTACTACTAGTTTTGTTGGGTGCCGAAGCGGTTTCGGGTGGGCTGCTAGGAAAATGCTTTTTGCGGCGGACATGTAGGGCCTTTGCCTGGACTGTCACCGCAGACAGGATCTTAGAAAGATGCCAGTATATCGAAAATATAATGTCTGACGAGACACTAAAGAAAGCGGTATTTATGTATGCCTTACTTGATTTGAAAGAAGCCTCAGGCTTTGATTAAAAACCAGCACAAATAAACGTCAAAGATTATCAATCACGGATCACCAGAAATGTTTTCCGCCTCAGCTATCATTAAAATTAAAGAGATCAGCGGGATATTTCGCCCGCTGATCCGTGTTGTTTAGAGTTTAGTAGAAGAGATAGAAAGCTCCTACGTCATCCCCACTGTTGTTTGATGTTGGATTGATACCACTGCCGTTGCCGTCTTCCCACGGAGCTCCGATGATTGCCACACCGTTGGACAGGCCGACAGAGAAACCAAAATGATCCGCTCCTCCGGAGTTCGGCGCTTTAAGGTAGGCATAAGTGCTCCAGGCATTTGAACGGAACAGGTACACATAAGCAGCGCCCGTTTGATACCCGCTATCATTGTCGGCAGGATTGACGCCAGCCCCGCTTCCAGCCTCATAAGCAGAGCCGATGATGACCATATCTTCGCTAGCTGCGACCGCTTGCCCAAAATAGTCATATTCATCCGGGTTAGTAGCTTTGATATAGGCTTGATGGCTCCAGGAACTGCCACTGCGCGAGAAAATGTAAGCAGCGCCAGAGCCGACTAAGCTGTTATTAGAAACGGGGTTGACTCCACTTCCACTTCCGCTCTCACCGGGGGCACCCACAAGGGCGATATTTCCAGCAACGCTCACAGATGAGCCAAACGTATCCCAAATGTCTGTGTTAGATGCCTTAAGATAGGCTTGTTGACTCCAACTGCCACCGCTTCTCGTGAAGATATACGCAGCTCCTGCTGCTGGAGCGCTGGTGTTCGATGTTGGATTGACTCCAGTTCCGCTTCCGCTTTCATAAGGCGCTCCGGCAATCAACGTTTCTCCAGATAAGCCGACAGAATACCCGAAGGCGTCAGTGTCGGTCGCATTGCCTGCTTTGATGTAGGCTTGCTGCGACCAAGTTCCGCTACTTTTGGCGAAAACGTAAACAGCACCTGCTTCATTGGCGCTATTATTGTTAGCAGGATTGATCCCTGTGCCACTGCCGTCTTCCCCTGGTGCTCCTACGGCGACGATGTCACCGGATGTGGTGACGGAAAACCCAAACTCGTCGGCTTCTCCCGCATTGGAGGCTTTGACATAGGCGTCCTGGCTCCACACGCCATTACTGCGGCTGAAAATATACGCAGCCCCTGAACTATATGAGTAGCCTGAGTCCGCAGGATTGATCCCAGTGCCATTTCCGTCTTCGTATGGAGCGCCAACGACCAATGTGTCTGCTGAAACAGAAACCGACCAGCCAAAGTAGTCTTCGAATTCTGAATTTGGACCTTTAATATAAGCTTCCTGCTCCCAAATACCGTATTTTTTTACAAAGACATACACAGCCCCTGAGCGTGGATTGGTATTGTTGTCGCTTGGATTGATACCTGTGCCGCTTCCTGCTTCCCAGATAGCTCCTACAGCAGCCGTATCGCCAGAGATGGAAACAGAATACCCGAAGTAGTCGCCGCCTGGATTGAAGGCCTTGCCGTAAAGCTCGTCGGTGAAGAAAAACTCAAAGGGTTCGACTACTCCACCGTTAAAGGTTCCTGCGAAGGCCATCGTTTCTGAGATGGCTAGCCCCCAGCCAAACCGTTCATCGTAGGAAATCGTGCCACTTTTCAAGTAGGATCGGTAAACCCATTCACCATCCAAATACTGGTAAATATTAGCAGCGCCAGATCGGTATCCGCCATTGTCATCACCAATCGCTCCAATAAGGATCGTGTTGTGATGAATAGCCACCGAGCAACCAAATTCCTCTTCGTATGCTAAGCTTGTACCAGGCGGTTTAATGTAAGCGTCGAGACTCCAACTGCCACTTGAGCGTTTGAAAACATAAGCGGCACCGGAGTTGGTGACGGTATCATCATAGCTTGGGTCGATTCCATGACCGCTACCATCTTCAAAACGAGAACCCACGATAACGATATCATTATAAATCCCTACTGAGTAGCCAAAGTGATCTAGATAGTCTGGATTTGGGGCAATTAACATAGCTTGGCTGGACCACACTCCGCTTGATCGGGTGAAAATATGTACTTTACCACACTGATAATCCAATCCCTCTGAGCCGAGGATCTCTCCAACGACCACCGTGTCTCGATGCACGGCGACAGACCATCCAAATTGAGCGATAGTATCAGGATTATCGCTTTTGAGGTATGCTTGCTGACTCCAGGTGCTACTGCTCCGCACAAAAACGTAAGCAGCACCGCTGTCAGTAGTAGCATTATCAGAGGTTGGGTTAACACCTGTTCCACTCCCATCTTCGTCACTCGCTCCGACGATGATGGTGTCACCATCAATCGCCACGGATTGACCGAACCAGTCTGATGAATCTGTATTCGAGGCTTTCAGATACGCTTGTTGACTCCAGGCACCACCGCTGCGCACAAAGACGTAGGCGGCTCCAGCGTTAGAGGCACTGTCGTTGTGGGTTGGGTTGATGCCGGTCCCACTTCCTTTTTCATAGCGAGCTCCTACGACAATCGTATCCCCAGAGATGGCGACTGACCACCCGAATGCATCGCTTGCGCCCGGGACATGGGCTTTCAGATAAGCTTGCTGAGTCCAGGTCCCGCCTGGGTTTTTAATAAATACATAAGCTGCTCCTGAGTCTGTGAGGTTATTATTATCAGTAGGATTGACACCACTTCCACTGCCATCCTCACCCATAGCGCCTACGACCACGGTGTTTCCTGAGACTGCAATCGCCGCCCCGAAACGATCAGTGGATTCGTTGTTGGCTGATTGAATGAGAGGTAAGGTGGCGATCGGATCAATAGTGATCGGATAAGCAGCTTCTTGATCATCAATCTCTAAGGTGAGTGTGGCCCTCTTGCTGGGCAGAAAGCGTGAAGCTAATGGCTGGCCGTGCTTATCCCAAACTTTCAGCCCGTGATAAGCAACAACCTTATTGTTAGACTCATTTATAAAGTCGATGTCCCGACCATCGGGCGAGATTTGCGGCTCCAGTCCTCCTAGAACCTCCAGGGTGAGGGTCAATGAATGAGACACACTGCCTTGTGCAGGACGTTGATTGAGGACGAAGCCATGTTCCACACCTCTATTATCGTTGATGAACCATTCGGAGATGGTCTCATCATGTTGATATACAAATCTGTTGTTCTGTTTTGAACCCGCTTCAATGGCTTGAGGCTGGCTGAGTGTGCTTTGATGTTGACCGTAGCCGTAGCTCTTGAGCGCAAGCCCCCAGGACCAAGTTGCTTGATTCTCAGCTTCGTGTCGTGGGGTTACCAGGAAATGCCTTCCAGTGAATCGAGTGCGCCATTTTTGTCCGGAATTAAAGGCGAGCCACTGGCCGTGGTTGGTAGTGTCTGGCTGGATTTCATGTTGAGCTTTTTCGAAGGCCGAGCGGATGCCTGCCCAGTCTTCGGGATTCATCGCGTCTTGGGCAGACTTCTGTTTCTGAAGTTGATGAGCAGGCGGCTCATCAGCTACGAGGGATTGGATAAAGCAGGACATAAGGCCTGCGACCAGAATGATGTTAGATATAGTTCTCATTGCATCTTCCCAATGTTGGGTAATTTCATTTAAACAGTTAGCTTGAAATGTCGATTGTTAGTGAGTTACAATAGTGTCACTATGGCCAATAACCTAGGACGATGCACTAATATTTTATAAAATGCGGGTTTCGTTGTTTGGTGCGAGTCCTGACAGGGCGGCTCAATGGTCTCGAAGGTATCGATGCCGAAAGGGGATGTTGATGAGCCCCCCACAAAAGGTTTGGCAAAATGATGATGGGCCTGCGCGTGCCAGCCTCATGCACTCACATTTTCCCAACAGCTGGGCTGACAGGAGGTCTGTAAGCGGAGGTGCTCCATCAATGTTTTGGTGGCCTTGCTTTGGTAGCGTTCCGAATTCCACATCATGGCCACGGTTCGGAGAGGCCTTTCACCGCTGAATGAACGATAAACGCGTTGGCTACTGAGGTCCAGCCGCCGTGCCATTTCAGGAACGATCGACACGCCATGGTCCAGGGCGACGAGTTCCTGCACGGTCGTTAGCTGGCTTGTGCGCTCAATGGTGACTGGTTGCACGGATTGCTGCCGACAAAAAGAGGCGATGTTCTCCGCTAGGCAGTGCGCTTCGTTCAGCATGACAAAAGGGTATCCGTCCACGGCCTTGACCATGATGGTTTCCTCTTTTGCCAGTGGGTGGCCGGTGGGGAGAACGAGGAGCAGTTCCTCACTGAATAGGGGCTCGATCTCGAGCTGTTTGGCGATGATGGGTAAGGCGACAATTGCTAAGTCTATATCACCATGATTGCAGTTTTTGATGAGCGTTTCGGTCGTGTCTTCCTGCACGATTATTGAGATGTCTGGGTATTTGGGGGCGAAGCTACCTAGCAGACTGGGAAGAAAATAGGGAGCGATCGTCGGAATGGCCCCAAGGCGGACGCGGCCACGGCGGCCAGCTTCAGACAGCTCGGAAAAGGTATCCTCGACGAGTTTCAGGATCTTCTTGGCGCGTTCGAGCAGGAGCTCGCCAAGATCAGTCAGCACCACCTCACGAGGCTTGCGTTCAAAGAGCGGTTGGCCAAGTTGATCCTCCAGTTTTTGAATGGCCCGGCTCAGGGCGGATTGGGAAAGGTTCAGCTCCGCAGCGGCGCGTGTGAAGTTCTTGGCGCGTGCCAGAACGATGAATTGCTCCAGCGATTGAAAGTCCAGTTCATTTTTCATGGAGAAGTTTGCAATGCGTTTCATGCATCGCAGGGATTCCTACAATGCATTGGAAGCATGGATTGGGAATGGTAATAATGGACTATATCTGGGCTGATCAGTCTATGCCGGCCCATTTTCAACCAACCATACTGCTATGAAAATACCAAAGTTTAGGGTCTTGCTAGCCTCTCTGATGCTAGCTCCGGTCGTAATGGCTTCAGCTCAGGAAAACTCAGCCCCGTCCGAGTCACCGAAGTCTGCGGATGACATCAGCAAATGCCCTGTGATGGGCACGCCTGCTGGCCCCATGAGACACACGGCAGCCGGTGCGATGACCAATAGCGACTGGTGGCCAGAGCAGTTGAACCTCAAGATCCTCCACCAGAACTCGCCGAAGGGAAATCCGATGGGTGCCGAGTTCAACTACGCCAAAGAGTTCCAAAAGCTCGACCTGGAAGCCCTGCGGAAAGATCTCAAGGTTTTGATGACCACCTCGCAAAAGTGGTGGCCAGCGGACTATGGCAACTATGGACCGTTTTTCATCCGCATGGCTTGGCACAGTGCAGGCACTTATCGTCTTAGCGATGGTCGCGGGGGCGCAGGCTATGGTACTCAGCGTTTTGCCCCGCTCAATAGCTGGCCTGACAATGCCAACCTCGACAAAGCGCGTCGTCTTCTTTGGCCCATCAAACAGAAATACGGGAACAAGATCTCCTGGGCAGACCTGATGGTGCTCACTGGCAATGTGGCCCTAGAGACCATGGGATTCAAAACCTTCGGCTTCGGCGGCGGGCGCGAGGATGTCTGGGAACCGCAGGAGGACATTTACTGGGGTCCTGAAAGCAAATGGCTGGGTGACAAACGCTACAGCGGCGACCGAGAACTGGAGAAGCCACTGGCCGCCGTTCAGATGGGCTTGATCTACGTGAACCCGGAAGGCCCGAACGGCAATCCTGACCCACTCCTCGCTGCCAAGGACATCCGCGCCACCTTTGGCAACATGGCCATGAACGACGAGGAAACCGTGGCTCTCATTGCTGGTGGTCACACCTTTGGGAAGGCGCATGGGGCAGCCAAGCCGGAAGGCAACGTCGGTCCGGAACCGGAAGGTGCGCCTCTTGAGGAGCAGGGACTCGGCTGGAAAAACAGCCATGGCAAAGGCAATGCTGAAGACACCATCACCAGCGGTCTGGAAGGTGCCTGGACGCCCACCCCGGCAGCTTGGTCCCATGGTTACTTCACCAACCTATTCGCCTTTGAATGGGAAAAAACCAAGAGCCCAGCTGGAGCGACACAGTGGATACCCAAAGGCGGTGCGGGCAAAGATATGGTACCAGATGCCCATGATGCCACCAAACGCCACGTACCCATCATGTTCACCACGGACATCGCCCTTCGGGAAGATCCTGCCTACAACAAGATCTCCAAACGCTTCCTGGAGAACCCCGATCAGTTTGCCGAGGCCTTCGCCAAGGCTTGGTTCAAACTCACTCACCGTGACATGGGTCCTGCTGAGCGCTATCTAGGCCCCTTGGTTCCCAAAGAGAAACTGCTTTGGCAAGATCCCATTCCCTCGGTGGACCATGAATTGATTGGTGATCAAGACATCGCCCAACTCAAAGGTAAAATCCTCGATTCCGGCCTCACGATCCCGCAGCTCGTCTCCACAGCCTGGGCTTCCGCCTCCACCTTCCGTGGCAGCGACAAGCGTGGTGGTGCTAATGGTGGGCGCATTCGCTTGGCTCCTCAGAAGGATTGGGAAGTCAATCAGCCGGAGCAGCTGGCTAAGGTCTTGGAAAAGCTCGAAAAGATTCAGAAAGAGTTCAATAGCGCGCAGTCTGGCAACAAGAAGGTCTCCTTGGCTGATCTCATCGTACTCGGGGGCAGCGCCGCCGTTGAGGCCGCTGCGAAGAAAGCTGGTCACGACGTTACCGTGCCATTCTCTCCTGGCCGCGAAGACGCAACGCAGGAAATGACGGACGTGGAATCCTTTGCCGTGCTTGAGCCCAAGTCCGACGGTTTCCGCAACTTCCTGGGTCATGAACTCGACCGCCCCGCACCCGAAAATCTTGTGGATCGCGCCCAGTTGCTGAAGCTCTCCGCTCCCGAAATGGCGGTTCTCGTCGGTGGCATGCGTGTCCTCGGCACCAATGTTGGCCACCCAGATCTGGGCGTGCTGACCAAGCGCCGCGAAGCCCTGACGAACGACTTCTTTGTAAACCTGCTAGCCATGGGGACAGACTGGAAAAAATCCGCCATGTGTGAGCATTTTTATGAAGGCCGCGATCAGGAAACGGGTGACCTGAAGTGGACCGCCACGTCCGTGGATCTCGTGTTTGGTTCGAATTCTCAGCTTCGTGCCATTTCCGAAGTCTATGCCAGCGCCGAAGCCGAACCGAAGTTTGTCACCGACTTTGTCGCTGCCTGGACCAAGGTCATGAACTTAGATCGCTTTGATCTGAAGATGTGATTCCTGGCTGAAAGGTAAAGCCCATCCCGGTCAATCCGGGATGGGTTTTTTTGTTTAGCGTAGATAGCGTGAAAGCTGAGTTGCCAGTGGTTTTTGGAGAATGCCAGTAGCGATGCCGGGGCCGTAAAGGCGTTCGTTTTGGGATTTGAGATCGAAAGGCTTTTCTGAAGCCTGGACGAGCCAGCGGGCGAGTTCCCGGTTCGTGCGCTCATCGGTGAGTGTGATTTCCAGCGTGATGGCGGAGTAGGTAAGGCCGGTGCCCTGGGAACGAAGGACGGAGGTGCTAACGCGGTAGCCCTGCTGTGCGGGCTTGCTGCCGACGGTGGTGGGGCAGCCAAGTGTTTCAAAGCTCTGGCGGACTTGGTCCGCGATGGCGCTAGCGACAGCGGGCTTCAGTCGGCCCACGGTGGGGGCATTCTCAGGCACCAGTACTTCAACGAGGCGACTGTGGTCCAGCGTGACGGGGGCGACTGGTTCTGCCGTGCCAGAGACACGGAGGATGCGGGTGGTTACCGTTTCCTCCCGGAAGGCGGGTTTCTGCGTTACCACAGAGGGACTGGTGGTCGCTGTGGCAGGTGCGGGTGATGTTGGAGTGGACTTCTCTTTTTTACTGTTCGTAGCGAGCTTGGCGATCAGGATGATGAGGGCGATGGAGCCCAGGATGATGGCTGCCTCCCCACCACCGCCAGAGGATGGCGGTAGATAGACGGGAGTGTAATAATCACCCCCGCTGGAGCCAGGCTCATAGACACGGCGCGAGCTCTGCTTTTTGTCGATGGCGTAGGTGTAGCGGTAGGGGCGGCCCGCCATCTCCTTTTCCGCGATGGTGTGAAAGGTCTCGATGGCGGCAGTGGGGTTCAGCAGGAAGTTCCCATCCATATCGATCACGGCCCCACCCGATACTGTACGGGTGATTTTCTTATTCACCAAGGAACGGTCCAGTGCCGTCATCCTAGCGGTGGAGGTACAACCAATGAGGCAAACGATGACGAAATGGGCGATGATCAGCTTCCAGAAATTCATGTGTCTTCGACAAAGCTGAGAGGCCGCATGAAGTCAATCCTTCGAAACCATTGTTGCCCACCGAACTCCAAGATTACTCACGAAGAACGGTTAGGAGTTGAAGGCAGAGGTTTGTATCAAGGGCGGCACGGGGGCTTTTTCTGACCAGGGTTTTTGATCGCCTTGGTCAGCCCATGCAGCGCAAGGAAGACCAGCACGCTGGTGCAGGCAACGATGAGTCCCATACGCAGATGTCCAGCCACTCCAGTGGACACGCTGATCCCGGTCAAGAGCGTGGCATACGCTGCCACGCAGATGGGGCACTTCGGCATCAGGATGAGTGTGACACTGGAAAGGAGAAAGCTTGTGACCTTCGTGACGCGTCGCACAGACGAATTTGGGCCGTCGGGCCGGCTCGATGTGAGCCGGCCCTTGCAACATGAGTGTTCATTCATGGCTTGTTGGCTTCAGTGTTGGCAGCAGGGCGCGGTTTGGGGGATCGCCGAGTCATATTGATCGTGGTGTTTCCACCAGACGCCGTCTCCCTCGTTGCGGCCCAGAGGTGCCCGGTCTAACCAGGGATACATACTCCATAAACCGTCCACGCCACGCGAGTAGGTGGAGTAAGTGTGATAGACCGTCCCGCCCTCTTGGATGAAGGCGCTCATCCCTGGCCGCTGCCGAAGATAGGTAGGAGTCTTGACGCCGCATATGGTGGCGAATTCGAACTCGGCTCCTTCTCCGCCGCTCGATTCGTTGGAGCGTGACTCTGCCTGCGGCTCACGGGTGTAATTGTATTCGATGCCGTCGCGCTGCTGTTCCTCGGTGTAAGAGGCGCAGAAGTCGAAATTAAACTCTCCGCCCACAGATGAAGCCCAGGGAAAGCTCCAGCCCATGCGTTTCTTGAAGGCCAGAAGTTTGTCCAAGGGTGCGAGTGAAACCGCTGTCAGCATGACATCATGATTCGCCAAATGGACGCCTATGCCGTTGAACCCGTCTGCGATGGCTGAGCATGATGGACAGCCTGCCGTATAGTCAGGGCCGAACATAAAGTGATAAACGAGAAGCTGGGAGCGGCCTTGGAACAAGTCGGCCAATTTGACTTCGCCAGCGTTAGTCATAAACCGATAATCTTTAGCAACTGGCACCCAGGGCAATTGCTGACGCCTTTGGGCCAGTTCATCACTTTTCCGGGTAAGTTCCTTTTCGGCTTTGAGTAGCTCAAGTCGCTCTGCAAGCCATTCTTCGTGGGTTCCGATTCGGTGCGTGGTCATTTTAATTTCTCCTTGGTTTGCGATGTTGGTTTCTTATGGAATGCGATTCCTTGTTAGGTCGCTGAGATGAAGTTATTGCTTGGCATCTGCGGGTGTGAGTGACAACGGTGACGCGATTTTTACATGGACTCGCTCATCTCTGCGGCTGCTTCCGCCCTTGCTGCGGGTGATCCTCTGCGTGCGCTAAACTGGGTGGCGTTGCGCGAAGACGCACCAGCTCTGGCTCTGAGAGGCATCGCCATGGCGCAACTGGGTGATCTTACGCAGGCTCAAAAACTTTTGAAACGGGCCGCGCGTGCCTTTGGTCCAAAGCAAGCCCTCGCTCATGCTCGTTGTGTGGTCGCTCAAGCAGAGATCGCCTTTGTGTCACGTGATCTGGGTTGGCCTGTGAAAGTGCTCGCTGCTGCACAAACCACGCTCGAACAACATGGCGATGTGATCAATGCCGTGCATGCCTGCCATCTCCAGGCTCGGCGCGCGCTGTTGCTTGGTCAGCTTGACGAGGCGGAACGCGTGTTGACTGCTATGGACCCTACGTCCTTGCTACCCATCAGGCTGGCTGCTCATGAAATGATCGTGGCCAGCCTAGCCCTGCAGCGACTGCGCATCGCCCCAGCCCGCGCGGCATTTGCTCGCGCTCAAGAAGCCGCCAGCCTCTCCGGAATCCCTGCATTAAAAGCGGAGGTGGCATTGGCCGCCCAGCGTCTGGATACACCCGCAGCGCGTCACATTGCTAGAGGCGAGGAACGCTTGATCTTGCTTGAAGATGTGGAGGCCTTGCTGACCTCTGGCGCTCTCGTGGTGGATGCCTGCCGCCGTGTTGTGCGTCGCGGCAGAGTGGTGATTCCGCTCGCGTCACGCCCGGTGTTGTTTGCGCTTGCCCGTGCACTTGCGGAAGCTTGGCCTAACGATGTATCGCGTACCGCTCTCCTCCGGGCTGCTTTTCAGGCAAAGCGTGAGGATGAATCTCACCGCGCTCGCCTGCGGGTGGAGATCGGCCGATTGCGCCAGTTGCTCAAGCCGTTGGCCGATGTGCAGGCGACCCAACGAGGCTTTGGACTCCAGCTTCGCCAGGGTTCGGAGGTGAACGTGCTCGCCTGGCCAAAGGAGGAAGAGCAGGGGGCGGTGCTGGCCTTTTTAGCCGATGGGGAGGCCTGGTCCAGTTCGGCGCTTGCCCTAGCACTCAATGTTAGCCAGCGCACCGTGCAACGTTCTCTCGATGCCCTAGCGACCGATGGAAAAGTACAATGGTTCGGCCAAGCCCGGGCGCGTCGCTGGACGACTGCGTCTGTTCCAGGTTTCACGACGATAATGTTACTCCCCACCCTGCTGCCTGACGGTTAATCTCTTCCCATGAACCCAACATCCAAAGCCGATATAGTTTGCGAGTTTGGCCCTTTTCCAGGCAACGCCAAAGTTCACGGAGTTACTTACGATGGAGACGTCGTGTGGTGGGCCTCCGACAACAGACTCAACGCACTCGATCCCACCAGCGGCGAAATCGTTCGTTTCCTAGAAGTGCCCGCTCATTCTGGTACCGCCTATGATGGACGCCATCTGTATCAGATCTCCCAGGGCCGCATTCAGAAGATTGACCCCGAGACGGGAGACATCCTCACTACCATTCCGGCCCCGAGCGAAGACGACAACACGGGCCTCGCTTGGGCCGAAGGCAGCCTCTGGATTGGCCAGTGCGATGGCCGCAAGATTCATCAGCTTGATCCTCAAACTGGGGCCATCCTTCGCACCATCGCTTCGAACCGCATCGTCACTGGCGTTACCTGGGTGGATGGCGACCTCTGGCACGGCACTTGGGAAGATGAGAGCGAACTCCGCCGCATCGATCCCCATTCTGGTGAAGTATTAGAAAGCCTAGCCATGCCTCCCGGCGTTGGCGTCTCCGGCTTGGAGTCTGACGGCAAAGACCGCTTCTTCTGTGGTGGCGGTAGTACCGGTATGCTGCGTGTGGTGAAGAGGCCGAAGCGGGGATGACAGGAACGCGGAGGAGATTCGCTTCGCGGCTGCGGGCCTCCCCGCCATCGAAAACATAGGTGCAGAAGCCGCAATATTGAAAGGATGTAGGCACAAGGGTGCCCTCGCTCCTCTCGGGGCCTTTATAGAAGTCTCTTTATGATGATTTCCGCTAGGTGACGAAAACGAAACTCTTTGAGCCTTGGCACGACTGACGTAAGTACTGCGTGGATGATCCCACCAACCCCAGCGGAATCTGACATGCCTGGCGGCTATGACCGCGAGGTGGTGGACCGTGTTTGGCAGCTGGCGCAGGTCATTCCCGGCAATGACCCAGAGGTGTGGCGGAAGGATGAGTTTGGGGCCTGGATTCACCGTCATGAGTATCGGCACCGACACAGCGAGTTTGGCTGGGAGATCGTGGACTATGGGTATCGGCGGCAGCTCAGCGGCTTGGCTTCTTTACGCCCCATGCAGTGGCAAAATCACGTGGACTTTTTGGTGGCGGGTCGGAATCCCGCCGTGGTCACCGCAGATGGTCTGCGCAATGCGCGGCAATTGATGTAAGCAGGCCTGTTTTCAGGGGGTGAATGTCGTTGGCTCTGTCAGCATGTACAGCCAGACCGGCTTGAAGATCTCCTCACAACGGTCGGCCATGACGGACCCATGCGCAGGCTTGGACTCCAAGGTACCTCCTGGGTAGTTGGTGGAAAGGCTACGACTGTGATTATAAGGAGGCTTTTGGGCATCCACGGAGGTAACCGGACCAAACTGATCCAGGCCCAAGGTCTTTAAAATCTGCCACTGCTGCTCAGGTGTACAGGCTTGGAAATCCTGCTCATGATTGAAGGCAAAAATCCGGCTGCGGGGTGTGGCGGATTCATGGGTGAGCCAGGCTGCGGGGGCATTGGTCACGAGACTCCAGTCTTTAGGCGCGCCGGTGGCGATGACACGCGCCACCTTGTGCTTCATGGCCATGAGGACAGCATGACCCCCACCTTGGGATTGACCTGAGAGGACCAGCTTTTCCCAATTCAAGCCATCTGCTTCATCCAGATATTCACCCCAGCCTTCCTGCGCACGAATCTTTTTCAAATGGACCAGCAGTTTGATCAAACGGTTCTCGATGCTATCGGCACGACTCACCGTGATGTGGGGACTCGTACCGCCTTGAATGAGGCAGAGACGAAAGTCCTCAAAGGCCTTTGGATCTTTGTCCCGTCTGCTAATGGAGGCGGAAACATCATCTGGATACATGAGACGAATCACATGGTAACCTTGGCTGGCGGCCAGTTGGCAAAAAGCCTCCGTCCCCTTCGCGCGGCCACCCGTCCCTGGTAAAAAAACCAACAACTCATGACGGGCGGAAGGCTTACCAGACAGCTGCCGAACGACGATGTCACGATCCACATGCAAGCGATGTGAAAAGTCAAAGGTCTTGATCTCCGGGTCTGTCTTGCTGGGAGTGATGTAGATCCCCGCTAAAGCCGCCTGGGTCTGCTCTTCTTCACTCGCATGCTGGGCCGTCGCAGGAAGACAGGACAACACACTCGCGATTAACCCGAACGTCAGCTGCCAGTGGCGGGTGGTGGTAGAAATGAAACGAAAGGACACACTTTGTTAAACAAGGTGCATCCCATGAACATTTCAGCCCAATGCGCAGGCTTACAGCCAGCCCGTCTGATTCAGCCGACCTGTCAGTTCCATCTGGCGTTCGAGTTGAGCGGTATAAAGAGCTGCGTTTTCTGGGTTAGGCTTGCAGCGGGTGGATTCATCCAGCGTAACCAACTTTGCACAAAGATCTTCATAACTCACGGTCTCACCCTGCTCGTTGGCTTGAGCGTATGCTGCCTGGATGGCTCCGCCCAGAGCTGCCCCTTCGCTGGTGCTGAGGGTAACGACTTCCGCATTGAAGCAATCCGCAGCGATCTGTCTCCATGTGCTGCTTTTACTACCACCACCCGTTAGGCGGATCTCGGTGGGGTTCATGCCCAGATCACGAAAGCGCTTCAGACCGTAGGCCAGCCCCAGTGTGGCACCTTCCACCGCCGCGCGGGCCAGATTGGCAGGGGTCATGTTGGTGGGACGCAGGCCGTGGATGACCCCACTGCCATTGGGCAGATTCGGGGTGCGTTCACCATTGAGATAGGGCAGGAACATCACGCCATCTGCACCCGCTGGTGCGCTGGCGACGGCTTCTTCTAACTGCTTGAGATCCCAACCGTACATTTCACGCACCTGCTCTGTGACCACCGTGACGTTCATGGTGCAGACAAGCGGCAGCCACTGGTCGGTGCTATCGCAAAAAGCAGCCACTTCCCCCTGACCATCCACCACGGGACTTCCGGCGACTCCATAAAGCGTGCCGCTGGTGCCAAAGCTAGCGGTGATGACTCCGGGCTTGATGTTGCCAGTGCCGATGGCTCCCATCATGTTGTCTCCGCCACCAGCGCTGATGATGACGTTTTTATTCAAGCCCCAGGCATTGGCCAGTTCAGGACGAAGGCGACCGTGAACGCTGCGGCTGGAACCGAGCGGAGGCAGCATGCCGCGCACGCTTGAGTCAATGTAGTCGCAGAGTTCATAGCACCATTCGCGGGTGTTCACGTTCAAGATGCCCATGCCTGAGGCATCTCCGTACTCCATGCGCTTCACTCCGCTGAGCCAGAAGTTGATGTAATCATGTGGCAGCAGGATGGTGGTGATTTTGGCAAAGTTTTCCGGCTCGTTCTGCTTGATCCAAAGCAGCTTCGGAATGGTGTAACCCGGCAGCATGGCATTGCCTGCCAGCGCGATGATACCCGGCTGACCACCGAACTCATGAGCCAACTCCGCACACTGGGCTTGCGTGGAGGTGTCACACCAGAGCTTGGCCGGACGCACAGGCTTGTCATCCGCCCCCAAGGCCACGAGTCCGTGCTGCTGACCACTGACGCCGATGCCAGCAATTTTGGCCTTATCCGCACCCAGTTTCTCCAGGCACTGTTGCACACTGCTGTCCACGGCATCCAGCCAATCCTGCGGATTCTGCTCCAGGTGACCGGCAGGCAGCCCGTCGATCAATTCATAACTGCTGTGCCCAGAAGCCAGGATTTTGCCGGAGTCGAGATCGAGAACGATGGCCTTCGTACTCTGGGTGCCGCTGTCAATGCCAAGGAAATACATGATGGATGGTGAGGTGGGTGAACTAGCGCATCTTTGACAGGCGACACGCCGGGCGGCAATGGCAGAGTGAAGCCTGAAAAGAATTTCCGAAGCATGCAAAGCTAGGCTGGTGACTCTCCATTCACCACAAAGTCGGCTCGATCCCATTTCAGGTCTTTCCACTTCCGCCGATAACAAGGAATGGCAGTTCTAGGCTTTGGGCTTAGATGTACATAAAGCCGTTGAGTTGCGGACATTCCGTGTCATGGACCATTTGCCACCGGGCACGGCCTGTCCCATGTTGGCGGCTAGTTACACATCTTTTTTCACAACATGGTCACCAAACTCCTGCATACCCGTTATCGTGTGAACGATCTGGAAAAGACGGTCACGTTTTATAAAGACGTCTTGGGACTGGAA
>JAOZVT010000257.1 GCA_025869455.1 Prosthecobacter sp. | reverse complement strand
CGAGGGTCAGATTTTTATCCACAGCAGTTACCGCATTACCAGAGGCAACATCCAGCCTCAGTGTGATGGAACTGCCAATCGTTTGGGCGATGATAAAGGCATCCTCAGTCAAGATTAGCGGAACAGAAATGGTGTAGGTCTGACTGCTGCTGGGTTTGGAATTGACGATCAAACCCGTGCTAAGGCTCAGCGATCCAGAACCTGTGAGAGAAAAAGCGGTGTCGCGATTGATAAACACCATCCCTGCGCTCTGCGGGCTGTCGATTGCTACATTGTTACTGGCTCCAAGAATGACATCTTGGCTGGCACCGGGTGTGTTGTTACTCTTCCAGTTAGACTGGGTCCCCCACTGGGAGTCTCCCGCTTCATTGTCCCAAATGGCAGAGGTATTAGCTCCTGCCATGAGCACAAAACTGAGCGTGTCTTCCGTGCTGGTGTTGTCTTGCAGACCCAGTTCCGACAGGTCGCGGTATTCCATGTTCCAGCCTTTGCTGCTGGGTTCATAAAACCAGATATTGTCTCCACCCACACCCGCCGCTTCTGGGCTGAGCAAGAGCGTCGCCAAGGCAGGGTCAATGCCTGGTGCATACAGTTGATATCTTCCCGTGCTGCTGCGGACCACAGCGTAATCACCGGCGCTGATGTCTCGGCTCAGGTTTCCATTCAGACGCCCCATAGCATGCACGCCGGGTTCATCACCAGAAACGGCTGAACTTTGCGGAATGTAAACAAAAGCCAGTCCATCAGGCTCCGTGCCACTACCAGAGAAATTATCCCGCACTTGAATGGTCCAGGTACCATCCGCATTGGCTTTGGACATCGCGTAGTTATCTTCATTCTTACCTCCACTGACGATCAAGATACCGTCGGTTTGGCTATTGATGCCTGCGAGATTCAGTTCATACACGCCATTGGTCGTGCCATCATAGAGTACATTGCTGCCTGGGGTTGTGGTGCTCAGCGTTAGGCCGGGAGAACCTACCAGACTGGTGAGGGGGCCACCATTGACGCTATTGATCGCATGCCCGCCGATCCAGCCATCCGCATAGGGAAACCAAGCGGCGGCCAAGTTAGCATTGAATTCAGGCCCCGTTGAGGTCACGGCCTGCACGTTGATGAAGTAGCCATTGGCATCATTGGTCGTAGCACTGGTGGCAAAGTAGGAGCCTTCGGGGTCTCCGGTCGCGGAGTTATCCCGTGCCAATTGCGCCACGTTGGAGATCATGATGCCGAGTGAGCGATCATTCGCTGAAGTGTCTGTAAAGCTCAGCAAGACATCTCCACGATTAGAACCCGAACGCATGTTGATGGTGCCTAGCGACGTTGTGCCATCTGCGGAAAGCGCAGCCTGACTGTAACTCAGCGTCGCAGTCACCGCTGCGGGATTATTCTCGTTTGTGTTCTGGATGACGTTGATATTGCCAAAAGTCGGGCTGATGGCGTGGAGGGACAGGGGGGGACAAAGCAGAGTAGCCGCCAACAAGAGCGGACAAATGTTTTTCATGGGGGGATCGGGG
>JAOZVT010000256.1 GCA_025869455.1 Prosthecobacter sp. | reverse complement strand
GCTCGAACATGTCAATGTGGCTCGGCCCGCCCTGCATGAACATGGAGATCATGGCCTTCGCCTGACCGAATCCGTGGGCAGGTTTGGGCGTCAGATCATAATGATGAGGCAACCCACCCGCGAGCGCCGGATTGGCCAAGAGTCCCTGGTCACGAAGCAGCGAAGCCAGAGCGATGCCGCCGATACCGTAAGCCGTGCGGCCCAGCATGGACCGACGACTTAAAGGTGAAGATGGGAGAGTGACACACATGGAGTTAATTACGCAGAAGGTTGGACCAGTGTTTCTTCAACGCGATTTCCATTGTGACCAAAACACATCCATTAATCATCCTTCAATTTCTGACCGGGTACGCCCTTAATTTTCAGGTAACTTGCAATGGACTCCAGTTTAATTTCCGAAGGTTTCAGATCTTTAGAGGGTATGATAGCCCACTTGAAATTGGTCAGTTCAATAAATAAAATGGAACGCCAAAGGAACCAGCGCTGCAGCGCCCCCCATCCTGCACGAGACTCGACCCCGCGATCAATTTCAATCAATCCCGCTTCGTTAATGATGACTATATAAGACTGAACAACACTATTTGGCACACCTGGATTCATATTTGCATGACCAGTGGCCCAGTGATGACGAAAGAGCATAATCCAGTTAACCAAAATAATGCATGCCAGGAGACTTAAATCCGCCTCCAAGGCAGCATAGATACCTAAAGCAAACCCCATGTACCAGGGCACTATTGGCAGCCAATATTCCGACGCTTCTTTTTGAAAGCGCTTACCTGACACCAGTTGCGTAAAGGTCCTGGTTGCGATGTCGTCGAAAACGACCTCCAGACGCCATGGCAGACCTAACGAATCTGCCGCTTTTTGCTCATTTGACTTCTCGGTGGTTTCCTCGTTCATGGGCTAGGACGTCATGTTACGCATCCCCTTTCCTTAGTCGAAGCCCAATTAAGAAGAATCTGATCTGATCACCAAAACAGTTCAGCCTCAATCCACATAGAGGAACTCATTGGAACTCAAGAGAGCATGGCAGAGGGCGGTTAGGCCAAGGAGGTCAGGAGAGGCGTCTTTTTTCTCAATGGGGCCAGCCACGTGCTCCAGTTTAGCAGGATGGGTTTTGTAATGCTCTGTTTGAGCTTTTACAAAATCCACGGCTTCAAGTTGATCTGCCATGCTTGGGATACGACCAAAACTAAGCTGCCAAGCGCGCTGAACCTGTTTTTCAAGATCCGCCCCTGCCTCACGCTGCACACGCACGGCAAAGTCCTGGGCATGCTCCCGCATGTAGCCGTTATTCATGAGCAAGAGACT
This sequence comes from Prosthecobacter sp., assembly GCA_025869455.1. Classification (GTDB taxonomy): domain Bacteria; phylum Verrucomicrobiota; class Verrucomicrobiia; order Verrucomicrobiales; family Verrucomicrobiaceae; genus Prosthecobacter. The sequence goes on along the minus strand of JAOZVT010000256.1, from coordinate 210 downwards.
CTGAGGACTAACGGTGGTGACGGGGCGGCTGGCGCAGTTAGGGTCCGTCATGGCAGGCGCGTCAAAGGCGGCAAACATCTCCAGGGGAGTCGAACGACGAGCCTGAACGTATATGCTGCGACGATATTCTTCCCCCTGCAAAGAGGTGTATTTCACAGTCTGACGCACAGACGTATCACGGGTATCAAAGACGATGAAGATTTGGCCCTC
>JAOZVT010000255.1 GCA_025869455.1 Prosthecobacter sp. | reverse complement strand
GGTCGAGGACTTCGACATGGGCCCCACGGGCGGCGAAGAGGAGGGCGATGGCCTGGCCGATGCCGGAGCCTGCGCCGGTGATGACGGCGGTTTTATGGGCGAGGGAGAACATGGGGAAAGTGGGGCTGGGGTGGTGGGAATGGTTTATCAGAATACTGCGCGGAGGGGCAAGTTCTAACGGTGATGGTGGGCGGGAGTGGGGGATGGGGAGGGCTGACGCGGCTTTTTTTTCAAATGAAGGTAGGAGGCTCACTTTCACACGGCGTCGCTTGACTCGGGTTTCATCAAGGCCACCCTAGCGGACTCTATGGCAAAAGTTCTTATCATCGGTGCAGGCGGCGTTGGCCGCGTGGTCACACATAAATGCGCACAGCTTCCGGAGGTGTTCAGCGAGATCATGCTCGCGTCGCGGACGAAGTCTAAGTGCGATAGCATTGCGGCGGAATTGAAGCGGCCGATCCAGACGGCGGGGGTGGATGCGGACAATGTGCCGGAGCTGGTGAAGCTGCTGAAGGAATTTCAGCCGAAGGTGGTGATCAACGTGGCGCTGCCGTATCAGGATCTGACGATTATGGATGCGTGCCTGGAAGCTGGGGTACACTACATTGACACGGCGAACTATGAGCCCCGGGATGTGGCGAAGTTTGAGTACCACTGGCAGTGGGCCTACCAGGAGAAGTTCAATGCGGCGGGCCTGACGGCGCTGCTGGGCTGCGGCTTTGACCCAGGGGTGACGAATGTCTATACGGCGTATGCGATGAAGCATCACTTCAGCAAGATCGACACGCTGGACATTCTGGACTGCAATGCGGGCGATCACGGGAAGGCTTTTGCGACGAATTTTAATCCTGAGATCAATCTGCGCGAGGTGACGGCGAATGGCCGCTACTGGGAAAATGGGGCCTGGGTGGAGACGAAGCCACTCGAGATCAAACGCAGTTTTGATTTCCCGGCGGGCATCGGGCCAAAGAATATTTATTGCCTCTACCATGAGGAGCTGGAGTCTCTGACGAAGCACTTTGACATTGGTCGTGCACGCTTCTGGATGACCTTCGGCGATGCGTACATCAAGCACATGGAAGTGCTGGTGAATGTGGGCATGACGCGCATTGATCCCGTGATGCACAAAGGGGTGGAGATCATCCCGATCGAGTTTCTGAAGACTCTGCTGCCTGAGCCAGGGACGCTGGGTGCAGATACGAAGGGCAAGACCTGCATCGGCAACTGGATCGAAGGCAAGGGCAAGGATGGCGAGTTCAAGCGGTACTACGTGTATAACATCAAGGACCACGAAGACTGCTACGCGGAAACGAATAGCCAAGGTGTGAGCTACACAACGGGTGTACCGGCGATGATCGCGGCGAAACAACTGCTAACCAATGAGGAGTATCGCCAACCGGGCGTGTGGAACGTGGAGCAGCTGAATCCAGATCCCTTCATGGCAGACCTGAATGAGTATGGTCTGCCGTGGCTGGAAACCTG
>JAOZVT010000254.1 GCA_025869455.1 Prosthecobacter sp. | reverse complement strand
CGCTTATGCGTTTGAGCGCATGTCGGCGCTTCCTGGCATTCGCATTTTAGGGCCAGAGAAGCCTCGGGGTTCCCTGGTCGCCTTTGCTTTAGCCTGCGCGCATCCGCATGATTTGGTGGAATTTGCCAATACCTATGGCCTAGCTTTGCGTGGCGGGCATCATTGCACTCAGCCGCTGATGAAGCGTTTCAAAGTGCCGGGCACCAGCCGGGCGAGCTTTTATTTTTACAACACTCAATCTGAGGTGGATAGAATGATGGACATTCTCCACCAAGCTGTGAAATTTTTCTCCTAATGGCCCTCTCTGACGAACTCCGCGACCTGTATCAGCAAGTGATCCTGGATCACTCGAAAAACCCGCGCAACCACGGTGAACTCACAGGTGATTGCGTGCATGTACATGGCGACAATCCGACCTGTGGGGACGAGATCGATATGTTTGTAAAATTTGGCCCTGAAGGCCAGATCGAAGACATCAAATTTACCGGCCAGGGCTGCGCCATCAGTCAGGCCAGCGCCTCCATGATGACGGTGAAGGTCAAAGGCAGCGAAGGGGCTAAAGCCCGCGCCATGCTGGAAGATTTTCGCCACGTCGTGCTCGGGGATGCGCCGCTGAAAGACGAAGAGGCACTGGGGGAACTCATCCTGCTGGAAGGCGTGCAGAAATTCCCCCAACGGGTGAAGTGTGCCATGCTCGGCTGGCGGGCTCTGGAGCAGGCCATGGAAGAGAAAAAATAGGCTCCGTGGGAGTGCTCTGTTTGGCCTGAAAGCATTCAAAACACAGCACAAAACTACGCAAGTCACCCCCAGATACGCCACGTATTCTTGGGCATGTTTCCCTCCTGCCGCTTTTTAGCGCTCCTCGGTTGTTTCTTGACCGCATCTCTTTCCGCCAAAGACCCCTTCAAGCCCAACCTGGGGCCTGATTTGGCAAACATCACCGTGACCTGCGGAGAGATGACTTTGATGTTAAGACAGGCCTCGCAGTGGACACCTGGACGCATTGATTTTCGTGGCTTGCCCATGACCAACACGCGCAGTGCTTACGGCACTGTGTTTTCATTTCCTCATGAAGGATTCATCGGCACAGGCCATTTGGAAAACGAGCCCGAAGTCCTGAAATCGCTCACTTTCATCGTGGATGGCCAGCCAGTGGCCACTCCCACAGCAGAACTGAAGGGGCAGACCTTTCGGTTTGAACGCCAGTCCCGCATTCGTGGTTTTGACCTCACCAACATCATCGAGATTCACGACAATCGTTTGCTCGAAACCACCACCGTCCATGCCAATAAAGAGCAGCCTTTGAACCTCGTGTATCATTTCATGCACGCCTGGGTGCCCACCGTTTCCGCCTTCCTAGCCGGACAAGATGCCACCCCTGAAAAGAACATCTCCGGCGCGCTGGTGGATGATGCTGAAGTGGTACGCAAATTTTACATCAATGAACGCGTGGACTGGATGTCCATCTACGACCCCAAAAGCAGCCAGTTTGCCGTCTCGCGTCTCCTCCAGGCCCCTGAGCTAGGCCAAC
>JAOZVT010000253.1 GCA_025869455.1 Prosthecobacter sp. | reverse complement strand
GTTCAGAGTCCAAACCGACGCCACACCTGAATGGCGCGGAAAGTAAGGAAGATGAGGAGGTCATCAATGACCCCGTGGCTGAGGAAATGACACAACCTGTGTCTGAAGAAGAGGCTGCGGAAGGTGGATTTGGGGTCTTTTTGAAACAACAGGCCAGTCCTGCGGCTGTGCCAGTGTCAGCTCCAGCATCCGTTCCGGAGACGACAACTGAGGTGGCTAGTCCGAATGAGGAATCTCAAGAGGAGACGGCCGAGGAGGAGGTTTTAACGAAACCAAGCGCGCCGCTCAAGGTGGAACGGCGGGCAGGGGCTTCATTCATCGAAAAAAGGGCGCAGTCCAATTCCCCGGCTCCTACACCGGCTCCTGCTCCCATGAGTGCGAGCACTCTTCAAAAGATGAAGAGTGAGGGGATGTACCGTAATCAGTATTTCAAGGATGCGGATTGCTTTGAGTGTGGTCATAAATTTAAGGTCAGTCGATCTTCGCGTTCTGCTTCTTGCCCGACTTGTGGGGCAACGATTGCCTTGGATGATGTGGAGGTGAATATGCCTTCGGGAGATTCCATCAAGACGCGGGGAGATGTACTGATCCGCAAGCGTGGTCAGGTTTCTGCCGAAAGCATCCAATGCAAAGACTTGCGTTGTCAGGGCATTTTAGAGGCCAACGTCAATGCCAGTGGCGATGCTATTTTTAAAGCTTCAGGTACCATGATCGGGCAGGTGAATTGCCGCCGTTTCATTGTGGAAAAAGGCTCTGATGTGACCTTCCTCAATGAGATCCATGCCGAAGAGGTGGATGTGCAGGCGAAGATCACGGGGTCTATTTTTTCCAGCGGATCTTTTGTCATTGGAGCCAATGGCATTGTGTATGGGGATGTAACGGCCCGTTCAGTATCCATCGAACCAGGTGGAGAACTCAATGGGGCGATGAACATCGTTCGCACGCAGGTGATGCCTCGTCCGGTGATGGAGGAAGCTGAAAAGCCTGACGAAGAGTAGTGATCCATGGAGACTCCTGCCTTTGCTCCCGTGCAAATGCAGGCCATGGTTTGTGTACAACTTGCGGCTGGTCTCTTTGTGATTTAGTTTTTTGTGATATGGATCAAACTTTGCTCGAGTTGGCGAAATTAGTAGGACTGACCGCGATGGATGTGGGTGCCCGTGGTGGTGTCAATACTGACCTCGCCCCCTTGGCCTCTGTGACTCAGTATGTGGGGTTTGAGCCAGATGCGGAAGAGTGCGAACGATTGAGCCGGGAAGGCATTGGCGGCGGGTGGCAGAGTGTCAAATTTGTGCCGGTAGCGCTGGCCGCTGCTCCTGGGGAATTTGATCTGAATCTGTATTCAAAGCGCGGTTGTTCCTCCAAATACACGGCTAGAAAAGATCTGGGGGCCTTGTTTGCCCGTGGCGATTTTTATAATTTGGATCGTGTGGTCAAGGTGCCGTGCCAACGTCTGGATGATGTGCTGGTGAAGGAGGGCATTGAAGAGCCTGCCTTCATGAAGATTGATGTGCAGAGCATGGAGGTGGAG
>JAOZVT010000252.1 GCA_025869455.1 Prosthecobacter sp. | reverse complement strand
GTGCGGGCGCGGCAAATATTTTCAGCACCTTTGAGAATCTCAATGCGGTGAGTGGTTCCATCGTCACCATCGCCCCAGGCGCGACGATTGATCTGAATAATTTTGATCAGGAGTTTGGTAACCTTGTGGGGGCGAGAGGTGGTGCTGAATTCCAATTCACGGGTGGAACGTTGAATCTTGGCAGTGCTACACTGACCGTCGGTCGTGAAGCCCCTGGTACCACGGCGACTCAGAACTTCTCTGGCCAAGTCATTGGTGGTGCAGGTTCTAAGATTGTGAAGATTGGCCTCGGTCGCCTAACTTTGGATAACATCAATGGTAGCCTGCCGAATTCAGTGGACACCATTGAAATCACTCAGGGATTTCTGCGGACTTGGTTGGCTGATAACTCCTGGGCGACGCCGACCTCTTTGACGTCAGCCATTCCTAGCACCACCACTATCTTACTTCGTGGTGGTGAGTGGGAAGCCTATGCTATTGGAGATAGCACAGGCAATCAGCAGATCATTCAGGTCGGCAACAATGTGGTGCATCAAGGTGCTGATTCGAACATTGATTCCAACCGCCCAACGGGTGCTGGCAGTAATAAGCTGCTGACCATGGGCACTTTGACCTTGGACATTCAGCGTTTCCTCACCACCGGTGGAAATACTTACATTCCACGTTTTGATGGAGTCACCACGCTGACCAATCACGCTCGTATTCAGACAGACTCCCAGCTTGTCCTAGCAGGTGGCATCAATGATGGTGGCAGTGGTTTTACCCTCACGAAAGTGGGAGCTTCAGATCTGACCATTGATAAAGATAACAGTGCTACCTGGAGTGGTGGATTGGTCATTACGCAAGGCACCTTACTGTTTGGTAGCCGTGGTACGGATGAAATCCGTGCTCCAGGTGTGACCTTCGCCCCAAGCAGCATTGCCAATGCCGGTACCGGTGACATTGTGGTGAACCAAGGCTTTACCACGACGACCGCCATCCGTCTTAACGCAACAACCAACGTTCTGGCTGCTCAAGGGCAGCGGGTACAGACCTTTGGTAGTGAAAACTCAGGCACAGTTCGCATCGATTTGGGTGAAGACGCTCCGCTTTCCAGTTACGGTCTGCGCTCCACCACGAACGGCAGCATTTCGTTAGGCTTGGGAGACGGTGGGCTTTATACCACTGCCTTGGATCAAGCCACCATGGGGTCTGGACGCTGGGGCATCTCGGCTTTCCAGGGAGCCACCTATTACATGCCTAGCACTCTGGGGGCAGGGTTTGGAGATGTCTATCGTTTCACCGGAACTTCAGGTGGTGTTCTTGGTTTGGTGACGCCAAATGTGCTGACGGGTGATAACAGTGTGGTATTGGGCCGCAGTCCTGTGGATGTTGGGAACGTGCCGACTAGCACCTCTTCGCAGATTCGCACTTACGGTAACCAGAATTACACGGGGCCAACCGTGATTCACCGTGGTGCGGATACTGGCTCTGTGGGTAACATCCTGATTTTCCATGGTGACTACGCGACCCCGAGTTTTGATGTTTATGGCAGATT
>JAOZVT010000251.1 GCA_025869455.1 Prosthecobacter sp. | reverse complement strand
GCACCCCCGGAGGGGGGGAGTGGATATTACCTCCGATTCCTATGGGCGCTCAGATTTTTTCTTCACATTTTTCGGGGGGGGGTATTAGCGAGGACTATAAAGGCTTGGAGTCCACAATCCTCTGTGGCGGACACGGACGCGAACGTGTTGCGTTCTGCGCATCCAGCCAAAGCCCTGTTCCAAGCGAGAATGGATTTCTTGTAAGGGGAGCCCGTGTAGATGACTTTGACAGGTTCAATCTCAGGCTTGACCTCACACAAAATGGTGCCCTGCAACAGAAAATCCGGCGTCCAACCTTCGATGTCGAACGGCTCATATTTCCACGGCAAGCCTATGCTGTCGAAGAAGTACGCCCATGTGGCCTCAAGGCGGCTTCTGAAGATAACCCCGCCGTATTGCGTTGGAACAACGCGGGGCGCTGAACGGCTGACCATATGCTGCGCTCCTCACCGTAATGGTGAGAGAACATTGTGGCAACATTTGGCGTATAAAGATAGTGGCCAGCCGCGCATGTGGCGACCGCCCATGCCACTTGCTCCTGGCGCCCCCAACTGCTACACAACGGCTTCTATTAAGGCTCATTAAATCCAGTAAAATCAATAACTTATGGTGGTCAACGGCTCCTCCCGTAGGGGACGCCACAAGGCCGCCGGCCGGGTGACAATCGTGACATTGCTGGATTTTTGGTATCGCTGCTGCTGCGGGGCAGGAGCGGGGTGTTGCGTTTGTTGATTTGGGTATGGCGCCCCTATAAATAAACCTCATTGGGATGGATGAAAGCGGTGTTTTCCCTTCTTGGGATGACCACTTGTGCCGTGGCATCGCCAGCTCAAAAGGAGCAATATCGGGTTGCATTGGCTCATGGGGGACAGGTAATGGATGTTGGTTGGGCGTGGGCAGCGGCTACCTGCTTTGCGACGCTGCTTGGACCAATTCTGGCAGTCTTGGTAACACGATTTGTTGATCAACGGAGGAGCGACGGTGCGCGGCGCTTCGACATTTTTAGGTCGTTGATGCGTGCGCGAACTTCCCCCTTGTCTCCTGATTTCATCGGAGCATTGAACCTCCTTGAAGTGGAATTCCGCAGTTTCCCGAAGGTATTGGAGGCGTGGACTGCATTCCTAGCGCATGTGAATAAGATGCCCGCCGAGGGGGATGCTGAGGGCCAGCGTAGGTGGGGCGATGAACTGGTAGAGAGGCGCATCCGGCTGCTGGACGCGGTTGCCCGCGCACTGAAGATCAAAATTGACCAACTAGATATCCTTCGGGGAGGCTATCAGCCCATTGCTTGGGCCAACACTGAGGAGGCGCAACTTAAGGCCCGCCAGTTCACTCTCGAAATCCTCGAAGGTCGCCGCGCGCTAAAAATTCAGCCACTCAAGGACGGTGATGGCGTTTAGTGGCAGTCTCTACTTTAGACCTACATGGCCTGTAGTCTTCGAAATCCAGTAGGGAAATTCCGGCGAACCGCGTAGTAATCGCGTTTAAGAACCTGACTCAAAAGCCTACTATCGCGCGAGCCTTCTGATGGCGAGTTGG
>JAOZVT010000250.1 GCA_025869455.1 Prosthecobacter sp. | reverse complement strand
GTCGAGCGTGTCAACCGCTGTGCTTCGGCTAGATCAGTTGAATTAGGTTGTCACGTTGCGGTCTGTCACCTCACAGGCAATGCTCATTCTGAATTGGTGGATGAGAATATGGGGAGGTTAGCTTTTTACTCTCCATCTCAAGCGGCCTTCAAAAATGCGGTTCGCGAAATCGAAACGGATATTTACGCTTCAGGTTTCCATCAACTGCGAGTCAACTTGGATCAGCATCCTTTACGACTCATGCGTCGGCTCAAGGCGGAAACAAATCCTGCCCATATTGGCAAAGAATTCGCTGGCCATTTCACCATTCATCAAGTCGAATCATCATTCACCTAACCAACACGATCAACTAACATGAGTATCATTAAAGAATTCAAAGAGTTTGTTATGCGCGGCAGCATTATTGACCTTGCCGTTGGTGTCGTCATTGGTGGAGCTTTTGGCAAACTTGTGGACGGGGTAGTTAAAGGCGTCATTGGCCCCGTCGTTAACATGGTGAAGGGGGAAAATGCTTGGCCCTCCCTGGTTCAAGGGGTTTGGGACTTGGGCAATGGCATCCTGAATTTTCTTCTCCTGGCAGCGGTTGTCTTTTTTATCTTTGTCAAACCGATCAATAAGCTGCGCGCGCTGAAAGCAGCGAAGGAAAAAGCCGAACCTACACCGCCACCCGTGGTTCCTGAAGAAGTGAAGCTACTCACAGAGATCCGAGATCTCTTGAAAGCGAAAGCGTGAACAACTTGATCTTGTCAGTTTCATCAAACCAAAAGGGACTTTGGCTATTCACCAAAGTCCCTTTTCTACGCTAGTTTTTCTGGCCTAACTTATGGCACTTCAAAGACTTTTTGAGTCGTTGGGTCCAAGGCCAAAGAACCGCTGCTCAATCCCGTCACATCCAGTTCTTGATAAGGAGGATAGGGGCTGATGACACGTCCCTCTTTGCTGGCACGCTTGCCTTTCAGGAAGGCTCCATTGTTACCCACCGTCTTTTCAGTCTTCGTCGTTGGCTTGGAGGCTTCAGTCTTTGGCTGAGCTCCAGGCAAAGGATAATATTCGGTTTTAGCGGCTGCTGTTTTATCGCTCTTATCAGGATTAGGCGGTGGCATTTCCTCCAATTTTGGAGTGCTTTTCTTGGTGATCGTCGGCGGTGTGTAATTCTTTGGCGGCGTCTTGGTCGATGGCTTTGGCGTTTGAGGAGACTTTAGTGACATGCGCGGCGCTGCGGGTGAAGACATACGGTTTCCCTGAGGCATCGCCGGGGATTGTGCCGCCGGGTTCTGTGGAGGCGGTGGTGTCTGATATTGAGGGGCTTGTCCCTGCACTGTGGGTTGTCGATAACTTGGCTGAGACGGGTAGGCTGGCTGACCATAACCATATTGGCTTTGGTAAGATGGTGGTGCTGTATCTAAGCTACGCCCCTGCTGTGAATACCCTTGGGGGGGCTGATAACCCCTCGCAGGTTGGGAATCACCATAAAACACGCGGCGGAACATATCTCCAAACTTCCGACCAAAAGTCGGCAGGAATTCCAGAGGACTCACAT
>JAOZVT010000249.1 GCA_025869455.1 Prosthecobacter sp. | reverse complement strand
TCTCTCGACTAAATCTACAAAACGCACACGAACAATTCCCACATCGGTCATCAGCTTCAGACCGCTTGGTTCTAGAGCCATGATTTCTGAAGATTTAAATTCGCGACCGTCTTTGGTCGAAAAGCTCGGGAATTGATCGATGAACTGTTTGAGTTTCGCCTGAGTTTCCAGTTTTGCATCCATCTCAGGATCAGCTGGTGGAGCGGTAAGCTCATGCGCCGTCAGAAATTCTGGCGGCAGAACTTTTTTGGGGACCATTGTGATTCCATCCGAGTGGCTGATCTTAATTTTATCCTCTTCTTCTTTCAGCACACGAATGCCTTTGAAGCTACGACCATCTACCGTTTGAAGATCTTCGGCCTTTGTATTTTGGATCGATGACAAGCAGGCCAAACAAGAAAGGGCCAGAAGGACAATTTTTCGCATCATGTGAGTGGATTGTGAATTAATGCCGTCAACCAAAGTACGGAATTAACCCACCTAAAGCCTAATCATCAAGCGTGGTCAACCTCAGAAAAATCACAACACTTCGCGCCAGATCAGTTCACCACTGAAAGAAATTACATTATTGTAACAATCGTGGAACTTTAGTACATCTCTTACCAAGCCCTAGTTAGGCTAAGATTTTACCGTGGCAAGATCTAAATCTCCCCGAGCGTCTTTTCGGCCTGAATCACACTGCCATTCCAGGAAGTCACCACCGGATAAACCTGAGCCGTCGTCGCTAGGCTGACCTTGCCTGGGATCAATGTTTCCGGGGGACGTTTTTTCATAAAACCCCGTGTGTAAATGGGCTCCACAAACGGTGCACGAAAAAGGTAATCCGCCTCCAGGTCATCAGGCTTAAGATCTGGGAAAAGCTTTTGCAGCGCCGTAAACCAAGCCGTCTTAATCTCGTGTTCAGGCTGAGTGAAACGAGGGTCTGTACGATGCATGTATTTGGTCAGATAGACCACATGTCGACCTACTCCACGATCGGCTTCCTCTGTGAGTGTTGAGGTTTCTACCACGCCATCAAAAGGATGCTCTACGGCGGGCGTGGCTACCCAATAGTGTTTGGTCAGCGGACGCTTGAGAAAAAGCACGTGATTGATGACTCCCTGGAAATCAATGTCCCAGGTCGGAACCTCAGCTTTCTGTTTGAGATTGTCTCCTGCCACCTTTGCCAGCGTAGGCCATGGCAGAGTGATGAGTAAATGGTCCGACCTCACTTCCCCTTGGTCAGTCTTAACCAAAGGGTTTCCCTTGGAATCCAGATCAACGAGTTCAATCTTTTCATTCAGACGCAAGGTCACGCCGAGCTCACCTAGGCGTGTAGCAAACGTATCCGTGATGCGTTTATAACCCCCTGAGATGTAGCCTTTGACCTCGCCTTTGCTCTCGCCTTTCTCACGGTTGAAGCGGGTCCAAAACCAGAGTGCAGGGACATCGTGATAACGATCCCCAAATTTAGCCTCCAGCATAGGCTTCCAGAAAGTCGTGAAGGCACGTTTTCCAGACAGTCTTTGCAGCCACTCAGCGGTGGTGATTTCATCCAATCCT
>JAOZVT010000248.1 GCA_025869455.1 Prosthecobacter sp. | reverse complement strand
CATAGGGCACATCTCCTGCAGGAGGAGGTGTTACTGCCGGAGCAGGTGTTGTAGGTGCAGTCTCTGTTGGTGGGATCGTGCCCACGGCAGGAGGTGTGGTGACTCCCCCAGGGATGGTTGGAGCCACCGTTAAACCTGGGTCCACCCCTGGATCTAGATTTGGCTGTGGCACGGCGGGTCCCATAGGCTGATCCATCGGTGCCGGAGCCATCGGCTCAACATAGCGGTTCGGATCCCCGTAACGAGGCGGTTCATCTAAGGAACGGCCACGACCTGCAAAGGGACGTGGATCGGGACCGTAGCAACTGGCGAGAGAGGCCGTGATCGCGGCTAGGATGAGGAGATGCGTGGGGCGCTGCATCATAATAGAGAAGTATGGAGGTTAACTATTCACGCGCATTGGCATGAGAACGTAGAGGAAATTCGTGCCAGTGCGCAAGACACCAGGACTGATATCATCAATCAGGTGAAGATTCACTTCATCGGCGCTGAGATTGCGCAGAGGAGCCATGGTGAACTCCGGATTGAAGGCAATCGTGATGGAGGCACCTTTGTAATTGATCGCAATGGTTTCACGAGCTTCCCCAATGTCTGGGCTGCTGGCGATGATTTCCACCTGGCCTTCAGTGAACTGGAACTTCACGGAATTAGACTTCTCGCTGGCCAAAAGAGAGACACGGCTGATGGCCTTCAAGAATACTTCACGCTCCAGCGTGATGCGTTCCTTAGCCTCGCCTGGAATCACCTGACGGTAGTTCGGGTAGTTTCCGTCGATCAATTTGCTGATGAGCAGACCGTCACCAAAGTCAAAACCAACTTGGCTATTGGTGACGCGGATGATGACTTCCCCCACATCTCCCAGCAAGCGGGACAATTCATTCACCGCCTTAGTCGGCACAATGATGTCCACTTCTTGGCTCTGTGGGAACTCCAGTTCCTGCTCCACCATGGCCAGACGACGGCCATCCGTGGCCACCATGGTCAAGGTGTTGTTCTTGAACGAAAAGAGAATGCCATTGAGCACGTAACGCGTCTCATCCGTGGAGATAGCGTAGGAAGTCTTTTTCAAGCAATCACGCAGGATCTGCTGATCAATGCGGAACTCACGCGCATCGTCAAAACGAGGCAGGGCAGGAAACTCCTCGCTGGTGAGGCCCAGAACCTTGAAGAAGGAAGGGCCACTGCGAATGGAAGCCACATTTTTCTCGTCCACGCTGATCTGAATATCTTCAGAAGGCAATTCCCTCACGATGGTAGCCAGACGACGCGCAGGAAGTGTCGTCGCCCCCTCTTCCTCCACATCAGCTGGCACGCTGCATGTCACCCCGACATCCAGGTCGGTCGTGGTGAGTTCCAGAACGCCCTCTTTGGCGCGAATCAGGACGTTAGAGAGAATGGCCAACGTCGTGCGTGCACTGACGACGTGTTGCACCTGCTGGATGGCCTGCTGGAGAGTTTCCTTGCTGATCGAGAACTTCATATAAAAAGGGCGTGCCTACTACTTGAGACGAATGGCCTTTTTTATCAGAGGCGGGACGACTGGCAAG
>JAOZVT010000247.1 GCA_025869455.1 Prosthecobacter sp. | reverse complement strand
TCCGATCTATCCCGGACAGGCGATGAGACGTGCTTTCTTGATTTCCTCAGCGCGGATCTCTGGAAGAGCATACACAGCCTCATTCAGCAACTCAGGTGAGGCATGTTCATGCGTATAAAATTCCTTGTACAGCGCTGCGCTGCGCAGACGGAAGTCCGCACTCAGGTCAATGACCTTCAGCCCGAGTTCCAGCAGAGGTTTAGCGTACTCGACTGACACGCCGTGAGGCAGCGCCAGGAAAGCAATCTCTGCCCCAGAGTCCTTCAGGGCCTGGGCATCAGGATTCGAAAATGTCAAAGAGTCTGCCACACCGACGTGTCGGAATCGTGGAAATTCTGCGGACAGGGCTTTGCCTGCCAGGGTGCGTGACGTCACGGCGACCAATTCGGCATGAGGATGGCGAAGCAGCAACCGTAGCAATTCAATGCCGGAGTAACCACTGGCGCCCAGGACAGCAACTTTAACTTTATGAGACATTAGGAGGGTTGGAAGTATGGAGTTCTACGACCATCTCGCAAGATCAGATTTGTGCCGAGTGTAAAGCGCAGCCCCTACCGTAACGCATGCTCAGGCCAAATAAGGTGCATTGGAGGTCTCTTTCAGAACTGCGAAGGATGTGTTGTCACTAAGACACAACTATTAAACATCTAAACACTATGAAACTCGCATCTACTATAGCCCGTCTCCTGCTTGGACTGCTCTTTGTCATTTTCAGTCTGAACTTTTGGCTTCATTTCCTTCCGGTGCCACCACCCGCTGAAGGTAGTCCTGCGGCCAACTTCATGTTTGCCATCTATGGCAGTGGGTACCTGACCTTCGTCAAGGTCTTGGAACTTGCGGGCGGTCTGCTGCTGCTCTCCGGGCGTTTCGTCAATCTTGCCCTCGCCTTCATCGGCCCGATTGTCGTTAACATCGCCCTTTATCACTTCTTCCTTGTGCAAGGTGGTTACCCACTGCCCGTCGCCCTTGGGGTGCTCTCCCTCGTCGCCTTGGCAGGACGCAAGGACTTCACGTCTGCCCTGCTGAGCCAGAAATAAGCCCCAAGGTTTTTGATCAACCAATCTTCCGAGCCGTCTTCGGGAGATTGGTTTTTTATTATCGTGAGTTCTAAAAGACAGGCAGCTTATTCCTTTTTGCTTGCCCATCTCTCAGGATCAACTGAGAGATGGCGACGACTTGAATACTGACGGCTTTGTAAACTGCACTTAACAAAATGCCATGCAAGATTCCCTGTTAGCAAAGGAAGAGGCCGTCGAGAACGTCCCGTCACTCCGACTCCAGCTCGAACAATGTCGGCAGGAGTTCCTGGAGACTCAAAAGCGTCAAGAGCAGTTGGAGGACATTTTTGCCAATGTGGCGGATGCCATCATTGCCTCCGATACGGAGGGGCGCATCGTGGAGGTCAACCGTGCGGCCTGTGAGTTATTAGGCTACACAAAAGAGGAACTGCTTTTAATGCATCCGTGGGATTTTGTGACCAGCGCCACCCGCGAAGAAATCCTCGCCCTCATCCAAAACGCCGAACAAGGCGTTTGCCTGACCGTTCCAAG
>JAOZVT010000246.1 GCA_025869455.1 Prosthecobacter sp. | reverse complement strand
ACAAAAACGCGCGGCGGTGACGTTTAGGTGCCCTTTTTGGAAACGTCAGCGAGGGTGCTAACATTTCCAAAAGTAGCCATTTGACCTTCGTAAAAGGCCTCGCACAGGGAAAGAGTATCGCATCTGCCCTGCCGTGACCAGATTATTTATGGAGAACAGCCGTCTCGGCTGTTTAGACACAGGCAGGATGCTTGTGCTCCATGCTGGAGTTTCCGGGATGCCTTTATTTCCGGGCTTCGGCGGTGGCTTTGTCCATCACCGACTTGATCGTGACCTCCGCGCCGCCCTGGCGTTTGCTCTCATCGGCAGCTTCCATGAAGGCGTAGATTTCCAAAGTCTCTTCAGGTTTCACTGGAGCCACGCCTGTGCGGAAGAAATGAACGGCGGCAAAAAGCAGCGGATCATAGCCATCGTAGGAACCGATAGGGGCTTCACCTTTATCGCCCACGGCCTTGCCGGTGTAGCCTTTGGCTTCCGTGAAGGTGCCGGTGCGTCCACCTTCCCAGGTGCCCGTGACGGTGATTTTGCCCTCAGCGGTCATGCCACGTTTCACGGAAACGCAGCCTGTACCCATGACAGTGAACAGGCTCTCCACGCCGTGAATGCCGTACCAGAATAGATCTGGGTGAGTGACTTCCAAGGAAGCCGGGCTCGTGGTCTCAGCTTGTTTCACAGTGCCAATGCTGCCGCTACGCACAGCCTGGGTGTTTTTACCGAACCGCAGGGAGGAAGAAGAAAACACGGGCACGCTAGCTTTCTTGGCTTCATCAAAGATCTTGATCGCATCCACCAAGGTGCCAGCGATGGGCTTATCAATGAAGACAGGCTTCCCTGCTTTCAGGCAAGGCAACAACTGCTCAAGGTGAGGGCGGCCATCATTGGTCTCCAGAAACACCACGTCCACTTTATCCAGCAGGGCATCTATGCTAGGAACGATCTCCACCCCCATGGCCTTCACCTTCTCCGTGTATTCTGGGACACGCTTGGTACTGCCTTCGATATCTTTCGATCCTTGTGGGTAGGCCGCAACCATGCGCACGCCCATGACCTCAGGTTTCTGAGGTGTCTCATTCAGCGTTTTGGAAAAAGATAAAACGTGGGATGTATCTAGGCCGATGATGCCTGCACGTATGTTTTGTGCTGAGATGGAAGAAGCGGTCAGCAAGGCGACCGTGAGAGTTAAGAGAGAGCGAATCATGGAGGCACACTATACGCGAAGTCTGACACTGACTTTCTTGCATCCTGCAACTAGTGACTTCCGCACAGGGTTAGGTCACAATCGGCGAGGTTTAGCCCAGAGTAGGATTCACGACAAATCTTGATACTAAATTTGGTTAGCTACTATGTGCGCTAAGCTGAACGAAGAGTCTCTGAAAATGATACTTCCATGATGAAGACGGGGCCTTGGCACAGGCTTGGTTCAAGATGTGCTTAGAGAACGGGCAGTCCCCCCCGGGGGTCGGGTTCGCTCGGGCCTCCCCCCCGAAGGCGGGCCGGGGGGCCGGGGTATTGACTGGGCCGGTGCTGCGCGGTGGGGGTCCTCGCTGCGCC
>JAOZVT010000245.1 GCA_025869455.1 Prosthecobacter sp. | reverse complement strand
TGGCTGAGATTCACGAACTACAGAGCTATCAGGACGACCCTCATCAGCCTTGTAGGGGAGCCTACAGAATTCGGAAAAAATCGTACTACAAGGGCTTCCCCATTGAGCGCAAGCGCAATAGCGATTTAGTTGTCTACTGCTGCGCGTGCCGGATCGACGTAAGAAGGTGAAGGACTGCGGTACTACAAACGGTCATATTGAGCTGATGGCTCGGACCCTGATGAAAGACGCACGTGAGGACCTCGTTCGCTAACCGGGACTGAATTCCCCATACGATTTTCAGGTATACCCCACGTAGGTCCAACCCGCTTCACATCAACGACGGCAGTGCACATTGATCCTCTTTTTATCTGCTCATGGTTCTACCCTGACGCCTTAAAAGTTGAGCAATAGGAAGCCAGGGCCTACGCACCAGTTGGTTCTACCTGCTCAAGCTTGAACGTGTCGCCGTAATGCAGGACGGCCCAGGCCATCCTTGCATTCTTGGCGGCAATCGCGACGGCCGCACGCCAGTAACCGCGACGTTCAATCAGATTGCGGATCCAGCGACTGAATGGATCTTGTTTATCGCCCAGGTTGGCCATTACAGATCGAGCCCCGAGCACCAGTAGACTCCGTAAATAGGCATCCCCGGCTTTGGTGATACTCCCCAAACGCTGCTTTCCACCGCTACTGTACTGACCTGGCGTCAGTCCGAGCCATGCAGCCACTTGGCGACCATTTCTGAAGTCGTGCCCATCCCCAATACTGGCAACCAAGGCACTCGCCGTGGTCGAGCCAACCCCGCGCAATTGCAGCAATCTACGGCTACGATCATCTTCACGAGCAATCTGGCTGATTGCTCGATCAAGCTCTACCAAGCGGTCCTCGATATGGCTGGTGTGCTCTAACAGTTCACTCATGCACCGTTTTGCCCAGCCAGGCAAGCTGTCCAGATAAGGGCCAATCTCTCTTCTCAATCGCTCTGGGCTTTGCGGCAGGACCACCCCAAATTCAGAAAGTAATCCCCGCAGTCGGTTGTAAGTAGCTGTGCGCTCTTCGATAAATCCCTGCCGAGTGCGATGAAGGCAAAGAGTCGCCTGTTGATGCTCGTCCTTGACGGGTACGAACCGCATGCTGGGTCGGGTCACTGCCTCACAGATTGCAGCAGCATCTGCTGCATCATTCTTACCGCGCTTACCTGACATCCGATAAGGAGCAACGAGTTTAGGAGCCATCAACCTGACAGTATGTCCGTGCTGAACAAACACCCTCGCCCAGTGGTGCGCCCCTGAGCAAGCCTCCATACCAATCAAACACGGCGGTAACTGCGCGATCAATGGCACCAACTGATCACGCGCAACCTTCGGTTTCACCAATATGGCTTTGCCAGCCTCATTGACGCCGTGAACGGCGAACACCGTCTTGGCTAAATCGATTCCCACCGTGATAACTGACATGGGCTTCCCCTCCAGTAATTGATGAAGCTATGAAACTTCATCATGGCACCTTGATGCCGCCTCGCGACTTTCGCCGCGGACTTGGACGGGGAAGTCCCTTTCATTCGCTAAGC
>JAOZVT010000244.1 GCA_025869455.1 Prosthecobacter sp. | reverse complement strand
CCAACAAACATTCGGCATATCACAGCATGATCTATCTTGTTAGCAATGCTGGCCTTGTCTATGCTCAAGCCATTACCACACGAGAGTCTGCGGACTTTCTAGTTCTTTGAAATTTCTTTTTCAGGTGAGCGACTGCTTAGCTCACCTACCACTTTCCTGCAGTGTTCGTTATCAGACTGTTAGTGACCCGGCCCGTTTTTATGACATCGGGACTCGCGTGACCTGGGATGTCATGTCATGCCTTTACTGGAAGACAGCGCCCTTGTTCATGGGCTCCCACCTCGTCGCCTTTGGGATACGAGGTCCTCAGTTCGGACGGCACAACGTGGGACTCAAAGCGCCCTGGCTTTTGTTCAGGGCGCTTTCTTTTTTTGAGCATATGCCTCAGGAAAAAAGGGCAGCCTGAAATTCTAAGAGTGACAAATCCTGCCTAGTTTGAGACAAATTCCGCGTGGCCAGAATGGCCCACTCACCTACGGCCCTATCAAATACATTATCCAGATGAAAACCACCCTATTCATCCTCTCCCTCGCCGCTTTCACTAGCCTCTCCGCTTCTGATGCCATCGAAACCGTCATGAAAGAAGCCATGAAAGGCGATGCAAGCCTGTATAAAAAAGTGGCCACGGGCAAAGGCACGCCTGAAGACGCCACCAAACTTCTCGAGTACGTAAAAGCTCTTCCCGCCGAATCTCCACCAGAAGGAAGCGCAGCTAGCTGGAAAGAAAAGACCGCCACACTGGTGGCTGCTGCTCAGGATGTGGCTGCTGGTAAATCAGGTGCCACTGCCGTGCTTCAAAAAGCAGGCAATTGCAAAGCCTGCCACAGCGAGCACAAAGGCAAGTAACTCGTTTTTGTTGAGGCAGGTCTTACTGGGACCTGCCTCAAACGTTCTCGATTATGCAGGGCACTTTCTGCGCTGTTACTCTGGCAGCAAGTAGCCTTTGGCCTGAGCTTGGTACGCTTCAACTTGAGCATTTATCCACGCTTCATCCTGGCCTAATTCTGTCGCCATCAAAGCAGCCACCACGGGAGCGGCTTCCATGCTTGCACGAGCATCCAGCAAAAGGGCTCGTGTCCGACGTGCCAGCACATCTTCCACCGTGCGTGCCATTTCATGCCGCACATGCCAAATGACTTCGGCTTTCAGAAATTCCAGCCGTGGATGCAGCACCTCGCCCAGGGCAGAATCGGCGGTGATCAGGCCACGAATGCCTTCCGCATCGCTGCCATAATAATGCAGATGGGTTGTTTCTGTCACGCCCACGGCAGCGCCATGGACTGGGAGTTCATGAGTGGAACAGTAACGATGCTCCAATGCACCAATCATTTCCGCATGGTCAATCACATCCTCGGCCATTTTGCGGTAAGTCGTCCATTTGCCACCCGCTAGGGTGATGAGGCCTGAGTCGGAAATGGAAATGAGATGGTCCCGCGAAAGGGCGGCTGTTGAGCTAGCGTCAGCTTTGATCAGAGGTCGTAAACCTGCATACACACTCAGGACATCC
>JAOZVT010000243.1 GCA_025869455.1 Prosthecobacter sp. | reverse complement strand
CCTCTGTGGTGACCAATTCTGTAATGCGTGGCCCCTCTTTATGCACCTCTTTTAAAACCTGCTTGGTCAGCACCTGCACCTTAGCCTCGTCCAACATCTGGCGAGTGATCCGCATGGCCACACTCGGCTCATAGGTCCACACAGAATTGTCTTTTTTAGCCACCGTGTAGGTCAGTTTAACCCCACGTTCGGCATAATCTTTCTCAATGCGGCTATGCCATTCATCAAAGAGACCCATCACGGTGCTCCGCACGGTTTGGTTGGAATCGCTAAAGCTCAAGCCGCCCGTATTTACTCCGCCCACGTGATCCGTCGGCTCCAGAAGAACCACAGAAGCGCCCTCTCTAGCCGCCGCAATGGCCGCACAGAAGCCCCCAGGAGTGGCCCCATAAACAAGGACGTCTGATTCCGTGGCAGCAAAGGCGTATGAAATCAGCGTGAGAGAAAAAACAGCGGTTTTCAACATGGGTTGGATCATGGTGTGTCGCCCATTAGGCGATGAGAAGACAAAATTGGACAAAAAAAGATGCATGAGCCTTGCAACCTTAGTCTTTGGGCAACCTTCTTGCTTTTTTAGTAACCTCCGCCATCCTGCGGGTCCATGTCTGCCCCCGACACGCGCGAAATTATTTTGGAAGCCCGTGAACTCACCCGTGAATTCGACGGCGTGAAAGCATTGGATCGTTTCTCATTCCAGTTGCATCGGGGGGAAGTCCTCGGCCTCCTGGGTGCCAATGGTGCAGGTAAGACCACGGCCATGAACTGCATGCTAGGGCTCACACTGCCCACCTCAGGCGATTTATTCGCGTTTGGAAAGACACTTGAGGCACACCGCATTGAGATCCTGAAAAAGACCAATTTCTCCTCGGCCTATGTCAGTCTGCCAGGGAACCTGAAGGTCTGGCAGAATCTCATCGTCTTTGCCCAAATTTACGGAGTGGCCCAACCGAAGAAAAAAATTGCTGAGTTGATGGAACTTCTCGAAGTCTCACACCTGAGCAATCGAGTCACAGGGCAGCTTTCGGCGGGCGAATCTACCCGCGTCAATCTTTGCAAAGCGTTCCTGAATGATCCTGAATTGCTGATGCTGGATGAACCCACCGCCAGTCTGGACCCTGACATTGCGGACAAGGTGCGCAAGGTCGTGCGCCGTGTGCAGAGCGAGCGAAACATCGGCATCCTTTACACCAGTCATAACATGCGTGATATCGAGGAAGTCTGTGACCGTGTCATCTTCCTCCACAAGGGCAAAATCGTGGCTGAAGGCACGCCAGACCAGATCGTGAAAAAATTCTCCGAAAACTCCCTGGAGGATGTGTTCATCAAGATCGCCCGCAGTGGAGACTTAGAGGCCTAAGACGCAGTCAAGACAGAAGAGACTAACAAAATTTAGGATAAACGGATTATGAATTTGAGAGTTATCTGGGCATTGGTTTTACGCTACATCTTCCTCTACACGAGGAATCCTGTACGCCTTGTTGAAATGGTCTTTTGGCCCGTGGTGGATCTTCTGGTTTGGGGAAATCTGACGCTGTTTTTGCAGCGTAATACCACGCATGAATTCGGGAACTACATCCTCTTTTTATTGGGTGCCATGATCCTCTGGGACATCATGTTTCGCGCCCAACAAGGTGTGGCGATCTCGTTTCTCGAAGATGTCTGGACACGCAATCTTCTGAACATTTTTGTCGCTCCCGTGCGCACCTCTGAATATTTAGGAGCCACCTTCGCTGTGGGCATCCTGCGTATCATGGTTACAGGGATCGTGCTTGGTACGATTGCTTGGTTTGGTTATGCCTTCAATGTCTTCATTTTAGAATGGTGGTTGGTACCGTTTTTCCTCAATCTCATGCTCTTCGGCTGGTCACTCGGCATGATCTCCACCGCGCTCATTTTGCGCTGGGGACAGGCAGCGGAATCACTGGCCTGGGCCGTGCCTTTCTTCATTCAGCCAGCAGTGGCCGTGTTTTATCCCGTCGCAGATATGCCCGCCTGGTCGCAGCCCATTGCTTGGGCTTTCCCGGCCACGTACATCTTTGAAGGCATGCGCGAAGTCATGCGCACGGGAACCATGAATCTCACCTTACTCGCACAAGCATTCACGCTGAATGTGATCTATCTCACCGCAGCGGGTGGACTTTTTCTGTGGATCCTGCGGCTGACGAGAAAGCGTGGATTGCTGACGAAGTTCGCCACCCAATAAACAGCATCTCAGTCTGAAAACGCCCCCGTTTGTTCTGGCCACACGCACTGACCAGGAAGAAAACCTCGCGCTCAGACGTCATCTCATGGTATGAGCTTTGTCTTCATGAGATCTCTGCTGTTTTCCTCACTTCTTATGGTCACTTATTCCGCTGCTGCTCAAGAGGACGACTGGACTCCCCTGCCCGCATTGCCAGACGCCGAAGGGTTTGCTGGATCTTTTTCAGGGGTTTCAGAAGGAGCCTTGATCATTGCAGGTGGGACTAACTTCCCAGACAAACGCCCCTGGGAAGGTGGTACCAAAGTCTGGTATGACAGCATCTACGCTTTAGAAAAACCCGAGGGGACCTGGAAGAAGGTTGGGCAACTACCTCTCCCCAATGGCTATGGGGTGTCCATTACGACACCCGACGGCCTCCTGTGCGTGGGCGGTGGCAACGAGAATCGCAACTTCAGCGATGTCTTCCGACTCAGCTATGCCAACGGAAAAATCACCACTCAGGAACTGCCAGCGTTACCACGCGCTTGCGGGTTCATGGCGGGCGTTGAAATGGATGGGACCTTATACATTGCGGGTGGCATTGAAACCCCGACAGCAACGAGTGCCTTGCGCAGTTTTTGGGCACTGAACCTAGCTCATACCGACCTAGGGTGGAGCGAACTTCCTCCCTGCCCTGGCCCTGCACGTATCCTAGCTACCATGGCCGCTCATGATGGGGTGATTTACCTGATCAGCGGAGCCTCACTAAAGGCAGATGAAGAGGAAAAACCCACCCGCGAATGGCTGCATGATGCGTGGAGTTTCCAGCCGAGCCAAGGCTGGAAAAAAATCGCCAATATCCCACGAGTCGCCGTCGCGGCCCCCAGCCCTGCTCCCATCATTGATGGCCACATCGTTATTTTGGGAGGCGATGATGGAGCCAATGTTAATTTTGAGCCAAAGGACAAACATCCAGGCTTTCCACGTGAGATCCTCAGTTATCATCCCGGTAGCGATACTTGGGGAGGTCTGGGAGATCTGCCGTTTTCGCTTGTCACCACCCCCGCAGTGCAATGGCAGGGAAAGATCATCATCCCAGGTGGCGAAGCCCGCCCTGGCAAGAGGTCTCCGCAGGTGTGGAGCGGACAGTTGCAGATGCCTTGAAGAAAATGCACTTGACCAATAATAAGAACATCACTTAGTGTATCTTACATGAGAAAATTGTTCTTACTCTCCGCTGGCTTCCTGTTTGTTTCCATTCTCAGTGCAGCGCCCTTGTTCAGGACCGGACAGGACTTTGTTGCGCAGCCATTTCAAGCAACTTCCCAAAGCCGTCCATCCGTCTCCTTTTACCTGGAAGAAAACTTCAAAGGCAGATTACGCCGGATGAAGGCACCCCAGAACTTCTCTGGCTCTGCCGAACTGAAGAAGGAGGGCATTCCCAATGACAGCCTGCTTTCCATGAAGGTTCCCGCTGGAGTCAAGGTCAGCGTCTTTGACGCAGACAACTACGGAGGAGACAGCCTGACCTTTACGGAAGGCGACCACGCCACTTTGGGAAAAATGGCCCACCGTATCAGCTCCATGAAGGTGGAACTGATCAACCCACAATAGCCAACTTTGTGGTCAGGAGGCAAACTCCACCACCACAGCGGTGCAGTTATCACGACCTGATTCAGCAACGGCCTTCTCCACAATTTTAAAGGCTTTGGGCTGCTCACTCGGGGTGCTCAGGTATTCTTCCAGTCGATTGTCCCAGAGGCCATCGATAACACCATCCGTGCAGAGTAAAAATCGATCTCCCGCTTGGCAGCTTACCGCGCCAAATTGCGGATTCAGGATTTGGTGCCCCGCTCCCAGCGCCTGATTCAGCACGTTTTTACGCGGATGGTTACGCGCTTCTCGTTCATTGAGCTGCCCTTGGCGGCGCTGCCAGCCGACAAAGCTATGATCATGAGTGACCTGCATCATCCCGCCACCGGCTGGCAGATAGTAAATGCGACTGTCACCGATATGCCCGAAATGCATCCAACCAGGTGAAAAACAAGCCATGCTCAAGGTGGCCCCCATACCAGAGCACTCCGCATAAGATTTCCCAATGCGGTTCAGTTCTGCATGCACATGATGAAAAATCTCTTCCAACGCATCATTCACCCCAGTAGCTAGACTTTGCGCCGCTAGCCGATACACTTTGGGCATGAGCCGAGTGATTCTTTCCACGGCGATCTTGCTGGCAAACTCGCCAGCATTCGCTCCCCCCATGCCATCACTCACCGCAAAAACAAAGTCAGTGTGAGCCAGGGTGGATTCCCCCACTTTACCCAAATAGCGAACCTCCTGGGTATCATAGGTCATCGCCAAAAAGGCATCTTCATTATTTTTGCGCACGCGTCCGACATGAGTCATGCCGGACCAGGAAAGTTCAGTGGGGTGGCTATCAGGAATCACAAATTAGGAGGCTCAGTTTGCAATGGATGATGTTGATTGGCAATCATTTGCGCTCATTTCATAAAACACCTATCTCACATCCACCCTGGAGGCTAAACACGCCTATTTCACCAGCCTCTAGGCCCCCG
Organism: Prosthecobacter sp.; assembly: GCA_025869455.1. Lineage (GTDB taxonomy): Bacteria > Verrucomicrobiota > Verrucomicrobiia > Verrucomicrobiales > Verrucomicrobiaceae > Prosthecobacter. The sequence goes on along the minus strand of JAOZVT010000243.1, from coordinate 11,260 downwards.
CTCATCAGGATCCGGCTCAGGAGGCGGCGGCCCCAATTCCGGCTGATCTAGAATGGTGGCAAATTCAAAATCAATGAGGCAAAAGCGGCCCAGGTGAGGGCTGTAAGTGACATTCCGTGTGTAGGGATCTTCATGCCGCACGCCATACTGCTCCAATTCAGCAAAAAGTTGGCGCAAACGGTCCTCCGTAAGGTGGTCCACCCGACTCCCGCAGTTAGTGGTGACCATGTGCAGTTTTTCTGGATCAGTCTCCACGACCTTCGGCACAAACTTGCAGCCTTGTTTTTCCAAATAACGCAGGACACGGACCTCATGTTCAAATCTCTCTTTGGCCATATGACCTCGGAAAGTCTTGTGTACACGACCATCATAACCGAGTCGGACAAGAGCACGGGCTGTATTTTTTGCTTCCTGCATACGACTTTGACTAAACCACCCCTCACGCGCTGATCAAGCCCGTGTCACACCTCCCCGGAGTCAATCAAACAGATACTTTTTTCATCAATTATGAAAAAATAACTTCAACTCTGGCATAAACCATGCTTCTTCGCTACCGCGTGGCTGCAAACGAAGGCGCTCCTTCTTTAAGCCTACATACATATAAGTCGAACTCCACAACCATGGCCAAATACAAACTCGAATACATCTGGCTCGACGGCTACAAGCCCGTGCCAAACCTCCGCAGTAAGACTCAGATCAAAGAATACGCGAGCTTCCCAACGCTGGAAGAACTCCCACTCTGGGGTTTCGATGGCAGCTCCACTCAGCAAGCTGAAGGCCGCAGTTCCGATTGTGTTCTGAAGCCAGTGGCTGTGTTCCCTGACACGACCCGCAAGAACGGCGTTCTGGTCATGTGCGAAGTTATGATGCCAGATGGTGTCACCCCACACCCAACGAATTCACGCGCCACCATCCTGGACGATTCAGGTGCATGGTTCGGCTTCGAACAGGAATACTTCCTGTATCAAGATGGCCGTCCTCTGGGCTTCCCAGAAGGTGGTTATCCAGCTCCTCAGGGTCCCTACTACACAGGTGTGGGCTACAAGAACGTCGGTGACATCGCTCGCCAGATCGTTGAAGAGCATCTTGATCTTTGCCTCGACGCAGGCATCAACCACGAAGGCATCAACGCTGAAGTGGCCAAAGGTCAGTGGGAATTCCAGATTTTCGGCAAAGGTTCCAAGAAGTGCGCTGACCAGATGTGGGTAGCACGCTACATCCTGCAACGTCTCTGTGAGAAGTATGCTGTGGACGTTGAATACCATTGCAAACCTCTCGGCAACACCGACTGGAACGGTTCTGGCATGCATGCCAACTTCTCCACGGATTACCTCCGTGACGTGGGTGGTAAGGATTACTTCGAAGCGCTCATGGCTGCCTTCGCCAAGAACCTCAACGAGCACATCGCCGTTTACGGTCCTGATAACCACATGCGTCTCACTGGCCTGCACGAAACACAGTCCATCGACAAATTCACCTACGGCATCGCTGACCGCGGTTCATCCGTCCGTGTCCCTCATAGCTTCATCAACAATGGCTACAAGGGTTACCTGGAAGACCGCCGTCCGAACTCCCAAGGCGATCCCTACGCCATCGCTTCCCGTATCTTGGCGACCATCGCCGAAGTACCGAAGCCTTAATTAGTTTCGACAACCATCACTCTCCCTGGAGCGCCATCTGGAAACAGATGGCGCTCTTTTTTACCCAGGTCTCGAGACAAAAAAGAGAGGGCATTTCTGCCCTCTCCACAATCATTCAAGGAATGACACTCAAGACTACTTCGCCAATAAGCGCTCCATGATCTTCTCCGTACGGGCAACGATCCGCTGAGGATCATCCAAGAGTCCGGCAGAAAGCAAAGCGTTGTCCAAAATCTGCTCAGCCACCAATTTCGCACTATCGGCATCGCTGGAGCTGAGAACGGATAGTTTTTTGACGATTTCATGCCGCGGATTGATCTCCAAGATCACCTTCGGAGCATCCACTTCATCAGGCTTCATGGCACGCATCATCTGACGCATCTGTGGGGTCATCTCACCATCTGGCGTGATGGCCAAAGCCGGACTGTTGACCAAGCGTTTACCACTGCGCACTTCCTCCACGCCTTCAGCGAGGCTTTCCTTCAACCAACCACAGAGAGCCGTGGTATCGGATTCGCTCAGTGACTCACCTTCACTCGCCACATCTCCCAAATCCACTTCATTGGAATTCACAGCCTGGAGCTGCTTACCATCAAACTCGCGCAGGCTGGAAACGACGTAGTCATCAATGGATTCGTAGAGGTAAAGAACCTCATAGCCCTTGGACTTGAAGGCTTCCACATAGGGACCTGTTTCAATGGTGTTGCGGGAAGGAGCTACCTGATAATAGATCGCTTTTTGGTCTTCCTTCATGCGGCCAATGTAGTCGGCCAGACCGATGACCTCGCCCTTTTCCGTGAGGCTGGATTCAAAGCGCAGCAGTTTGGCGATGGCGTCGCGATTCAGATGATCCGTAGCCACGCCTTCCTTGAAGAAGCGGCTGAATCTGGCGTAAAACTCCTGGAACTTCTTCGCGTCATCCTGAGCTTCTTTATCCAGGAACTTGAGCAAGCGTTTGGTGACCACTTCCCCTAATTTCCGAACCAAGGAACTGTCCTGCATGGACTCACGGGAAATATTCAGTGGTAGATCTTCACTATCAATGACACCACGGACGAAGCGCATCCACTCAGGCAGCAGTTTCTTCGGATGTGAGTCGATCAGTACCTTTTTACAATAGAGACCCACGCCTGGCTCCATCTGCCCCATGCCAAAGGCCTCCATATTTTGCTCTGGCAAAAACAACAGGGCATTGATCACCAGTGGAGCATCTGCCTGGAAGTGCAGGCGATAGCTCGGATCATCAAAGGCATGGGCGGTGAACTGATAGAAAGCTTTGTACTCTTCTTCACTCACGCTGTCCTTACTCTTCAGCCAGATGGCCTCGACCGTATTCACCCGCTCACCATTGAGCTGGATCGGGAAACCCACGAAGTTTGAATATTTGCCGAGCACGCTCTTCACCCGATCCGGGCGGCAGAATTCCAAGGCATCTTCCTTCAGCTTGATCACCATGCGGCAACCGCGCACCTGATCTGGAGACTCTTCGATGGAGTAGGTACCAGCACCCGTGCTCGACCACACGAGATGCTCCCCTTCACTGCGCCAGGAATGGGTGTAAACACTCACTTCGTCCGCGACCATGAAGGCACTGTAAAAGCCGACGCCGAACTGACCGATCAAGGAGGCCTCATTCGACTTGCCTGCATTTTTCAAGGCCGCAGCGAAGGCCTTCGAACCTGAATGAGCAATGGTGCCCAAATTTTCCACCAACTCTGAACGAGTCATGCCGATTCCATGATCCGTAATGGTCAAGGTACCTGCCGTCTCATCTGTGGTGATGCTGATCTCCAAAGGTAAATCTGCGCCGAAAACCTCATTTTCGGTCAATTGAGTCAGCCGCATTTTTTCCAATGAATCTGCTGCATTGGAAACCAACTCACGGATGAAGATTTCGCGGTCGGTGTAGAGGCTGTGGATAACGATATCCAGGACCTGCTTCACCTCAGCCTGGAACTCATGCGTACTGCCGGTTGTGTTGCTCATAGGGAATATATAGAAGATTTAAGGGAATGAAAACGGGCGGAGAGAATAGATGGTCTGCGCCCCGTGTCAAAGTGATGGATATTTCACCTGCCTAGTGATGGGAAAAAAACGCTCCTCATCATCCATTTTCAAAGGCGTTAACGGGTTGCAAAGCACCTCTAACTACGTTTTCTGGATGAATGACGGCCTCCCCCAAACCGCTCTTTCGTCTTTTGACGATCATTGTCTTCATCTGTTTTGCCTTCGAATCTGTGCAAGCGGCTACCTTTTATTGGGACTTTGACCCCAATGCAGCCCAGAATCAAAATGGCAGCGGCACCTGGATCGAAGGTGGGGATCCCGCCTCCGCCACCTGGACTAGCACGTTAGGCGGTAGCAATGCCACCTGGGTCAATGGCGCAAATAACGCCAATCTTGGAGCCACCAGCAACTACACCAACAATGGGGTCGGAGGCACCATTACCCTGGGGCAAAACATTACCCTGACCCGCATCGATAAAAGCAGCCAAAGCGGAGCCTATATCATTGATCCAGGTACGGGCTACACCATCACGCTCACAGGCTCCACTCCTGGATTCGGTAACAACAATGCCTCCGCTGCGGCTGCCCTAACAGTCAATGCATCCGTACTGGGAGGCAGCTCGGAATTTCTAAAATTCAATACTGGGATGGTGATCCTGAACGCGACGAATACCTGGACGGGCGGGACAAAAATCACCGCTCACTCGACCTCCGGTAGCAGCAGTGTACTCCAGATCGGCAACGGTGGGACAACCGGGACACTGGGCAGTGGCAACGTGACCTTTGCCACCAGCGGTTCCTTGATTGGTGCACAGTCAGTCTTGGCATTCAATCGTAGCGATGCGGTGACGCTGACTCAAAATTTGGTCAGCGGTGGTGTCTCAGATTTAAACAAGGGTATCCTGCGGCAAGCTGGCACGGGCACACTGACGGTGGCCAGCACCAATGCGGCCTTCACAGGTGCCGTAGAGGTCACGGCGGGCACCTTGCAGATCGGCGATGGTGCCACCAGTGGGGCGCTGGCCACGACCAGCGGCATCAGCATCTCCAGCGGAGCGACCCTGCGCTTTGACCGTACGGATGCCGTGACCTTCAGCGCCCCGCTCTCGGGAGCTGGCCGCGTCATAAAAGCTGGAAGCAACACCCTTACCCTTTCAGGAACAGGCAGCACGCTCAGCGGCGATACCGTGATCGAATCTGGGGTGCTGCAAATCGGCAATGATGATGCGCTTTCTACCGCGACCACCGTTAACTTCACAAATGCAGGCACCCTGGACCTGAATGGTTTTGATCAAACCGTCGCCGCTCTCACTGTCGCGGACGATATGATAGGAACCGTCATTGGAACGGGCAGCACCTTAACCACTGGGGCCAGCAGCATGACCATCGGAGGCAGCGGAGTAACCGCTACGGCGACCCTGGACTTATCTGCCCTGGACAACTTTGTCTTCGATGGGATTACTCAGACCCTGAATGTGGGTGGCAATCATGTGACCAACGATGGTGTCGTCACCACTGCCAGCGGCATGCTCATTTTGGCGCAAAACAATACCATCACAGCCGCAGCGGTGAATGTGAGCAATGTCAATGGTGGTGGAGGCAACCATGAGAACAGCGGCACGCTCTTTCTCGGACTAACCAATCATATCACAGCCACGAATTTTAACATCGGAGGCGATTTTAAAAACCAGGGATTTGTCGAGTTCGCTAGCGGCATTTCAGGTGGTACCATCACCTTACGTGGAACCAATGCGGAACAACGAATGGATATTCTGATCGGGCGCCATGACTCCAATGGAGTGGTGGTAGAAGAAAGTTACCTTGACAGTCGTACCGGCACACTGGATGCCCTTGTTGGGAACCTCACTTTAGGCGTAACCAATAACCGATCCAAATCTGGGCTGGGCCGTTTCAGCATGGGTCTAGGCACACTCGATGCGACAACCATCGTTTTAGGCCAACGCATCAGCAGCAGTTCGAGCACCGCTGGTTCTGGAGCCAGCCCGACAGGCACCTTAGAACTGGATGGTGGCACCATCATAGTTCAATCCATGATCTTTGCAGATAAACAGGACGCGAGTGACTTTGGCACAGTCACCGGCATCTTTAATTTCCTGAGCGGCACTTTTCGCGCAGGAATCCTCCAAGGAGGAGGCGGTAGCACGGGAGTCAGCCGCCTATTAAACTGGAGCAGTGGCAGCATAGAGCCTTATGACAACAGCAGCGACCTAACCATCAGTGATATCACGCTCACTCTGAATGGAGTCGGCGACCGAACTTTCAATGTAGGAGCTGGCCACAGCATCGCAGTCGATGGCCCGATAACTAATGGTGGTGCGGCACCCACCATCGCTTTCACAAAACTAGGAGCAGGTAGCCTGCTTTTCGGCGGTGCAGGCAGTAGCCACACAGGCAGCATTGATTTGCAGGAAGGCACGCTACAAACCACAGCAAATCATGCGCTCTCAGACAATGCTACCGTAAACTTCACGGGGGATACCATCCTGGATCTGCAAGATCATAGCGATGCCATATCTACGCTGACGGTAGCTAACGGAATCACGGCCACGGTCCAAGGCAGTGCGGGCACTCTCACTCTAAGTGGCAACACCAATTGGGTCATCGGAGACGCGGTGGCAAATTCGGCAACGGTGCTCGATATGTCGGCACTGGGAACATTCATCTTTGATCGTAGCACGGCGGATATTCACCTCGGATCTCAAGGAAACCTAGCCAACAATACCGTCACGGTCACCCTGGCTCAGGAAAACCAGATCACCGCCAAATCCTTTGGAATTGCTACAATCACCTCTGGAGCTACCGGAGGTCAAAACGTAGGCACCGTCAATCTGGGACAGATCAATACCATTCATGCAAACACGGTAACAGTAGGCGGACTCAAGAGTGATACACGCCTTCAATATGCCAGCGGGATTAGCAGTGGCAGCCTGCAAATCCGAGCGACCGACGGTAGTAGTCGCGTGACGCTGCTCATTGGTAAAGGGCAGAGCAGTTCTGTCGGCACCACCGCAGTGATGGATACGAGCTCAGGCAGTCTGGACGCCTTGATTGGCACCCTTACCATTGGCCAAAATGACAATAGCGGCACGCAAGGTTCCAACACCATGGGTACACTTCTCATGAGTGCAGGCACGCTCGATGCCACCAGCATCATCCTGGGAGATCTCTCTAACAATTCCAGCAACACAACATACACTGCCACAGGTATTCTCACACTTACCGGACCGGGAACCATCAAAGTCAACACACTCACGCTTTCACAACGCAGCGGCACAGGTGAAGGCTTCTCCCATGGCATCTTTAATCTGCAAGGCGGCAGCTTACAGGCAGCCAGCATCCAACAAGGAACCGCCCCCAAAGGCAGTGTCACCTTCAATTGGGAGGGCGGCGATTTACAAAACAAAGATAGTAGCACAGACCTTGTCATCACAGGCGTTGACCTCACCCTGAATGGAAACGGTAGCAGAACCTTCACCGTCACGGGAAGCCGCACAGCTACGGTCAATTCAAGCTTGGTTGATGGCCACACACCAGGAAGCAATGCCTTTACAAAAATAGGTTCAGGGACTCTTCAACTGCTCGCTTCCAGCACCTACACGGGCAGCACCAGCGTCCAAGAAGGTGTGCTCTTTGTTGGCAACAATACTGGCTCTGCGACTGGATTCGGCAACATCCAGATCACGACCAATGGCACACTTTCTGGCACAGGCATCATCGCGCCACAAGGCAGCGCGGGACTGACAAATGACGGCACATTAAAAGCAGGAAACATCCATGCGCTCAATGCAGGCAGTCTCACTCTAGATCTTAGCAGTACCACAGGAGGTTTCAGTTCCACAGGTATCCTCGCTTTTGACATCTTCACCAATGCTGGAGACAATTCCGCCATTAGCACCGCAGCAGATCGGCTTATCATCACTCAAGCCGATGCATCTGACATCACACTGAGCGGCACATTACGCCTTCAGTTAGGCACTGGCAGCAGTCTAGATTCAAACAATGATCTCCATGAGGGAGATCGCTGGTTGCTAGCAGATTGGACTGGACTCACAGGAGGCATTCCGAGTGTAAACTTTAGCCAAATTGACTCCAGTAGCCTTATGTTACCGACAGATCTAAAATGGTCTTACGAAGCAAATGCCTCAGGCCTTTACGCCGTCATCATCACAGTACCTGAACCCAGCAAAATGGCATTTCTTCTGCTAGGCTTAAGCATCACAATATTACGCCGTCGGCGACCTTAGAGTCTAACCAATAACGTAACACCAAAATAAAAACCATGCTCAGGCAGCAGCGGCAGGACTAGCGAACTTAATCTCTTCCACGCAGTCTCGGCAGAGGCCAGAATTCAAGATCAAGGATGTCGGGCGCAAATCATGACAACGTTCACACACTCTGAAGAAACGCCGATCCTTCAGCGCCATCAGTCGTGCTAGTTCTACATTGTCAGGAAGTGCCCGAACCGGCAACATTCTGCCGACTCCTTTCCATTGAATCATGGGGTTTTCAGAAAGAGGGTTTTTGACGACCATGACCTGAATCCATTGACCCAGGCTAGTTTTCGTCACTCGAGTGTATTTTTCTGCGCATTCAGCTTCTGTCATATAATCGGGGGGGGATTAACAATAAGCACCAGGAATCATGCCAAGCGAGTTGAAACAACTCCCAAGCTTAAAAACAGACACCTAAGCCATACTAAAAGCTCAAAAATTTCAAAAAGTGGACAACAGTTGATCTAATTGCATGCGGTTTGCATGAATCAGAAAGATCAAGCTGATAACTTAATTTCAACACGCAATATAAATACATAATATGCCGATTTAAAATCCAAGATCTTGTTTTTCGCCAATCCTTCCAAGGCTATCTAAATTTGGAGTGCTCGACGTTTTGAAACCATTCATTACAAGCGCCACCACTAAGAGACGATTTCGATAGAGCTACGGCCTCAAAAATTGGAGTGGTTTGCCACTCAAATAAAAAGCCCGACTGGCCATAACCAATCGGGCTTAGAATTTAACTATGTCGAGAGGGGATTATCTCAGTCCCCTGCCAGCAGGCGCTCCCAGAGCAAATCGTTCATCAGGACTTTCGTCACAAAGTCGCGACTGCTACTTGCTGTTGAAGGAGGTGCGTCTGCCAAAAGAGGGATATCAATTTTAAAGACAGCACCCTGCCCTGCTGAATTCTCAGCTTGGATGTGGCCACCATGGTGGTACACCAAGAAAAACACAGCCATCAAATTCAGACCAAAATCAGGCGCATCCTCATGCCGAATAGCAAATGGATCAAAGACGGAACGCAATGCCCCCTGAGGAAGACCAGGTCCATTATCCTGTAGCGTAAACTGAATGGACACTGGTTTATCCGCAAAACGTAAGGACTTGGCTGATAAAGCGATCCTAGAACCTTCTGGCAGCACATCAATTTCATCCTGAAGAAGCAGTTGGAACATGCGCTCGAAACGTCCCTTCTCTGTGGATACAGCAGGCAAATCCTGAGCTAAATCCAAATCCAATCGGATATTTTTAGCCTCCAAGTTGGATTGCAAGCTGTTCACCACAGCCTGAACACTTTCCATCACGTTCAGAGGGGTTTCAGCTTTAATTGTCTCAGCGAGGCTGGCTCCATCCAATTCACCGATCAGCTCAGAAATGCGACCTGCCTGCATCAGAACTTGAGAATGAAAGTCACGCCAGAAGGATGGGTCTTGAAGACGATCCATATCCACACTTTCTTGGCGCAACTTAGTAGGTGTCAAATTCAGGAATGTCTGAACTGCTTCCAGGGGATTACGCAAGTTTTGGCATAGGCCACTCGCCAGAACCCCAAGGCTGATGACACGATCCGTGATTACCATGTTTTGGAGCACACTTAACTTTTCACGCAGAAGATCATCCCTCTCCCTTTGGAGAAGGAAAAACTCCATAGCCCGCCTGAGTGTGTTCCGCATATCTTCTACCTGCAAAGGCTTAGAAACGTAGCGAAAAACATTGCCCAAATTCACAGCATCCACAGTGACTCCAAAGTCAGCAAATGCAGTGATCATCATTCGGACGATCTTCGGACGGATCTGACGAGCTCTTTCCAAAAGTTGCACACCTTTCTGACCGGGCATGCGCTGGTCTGTCAGCAGCACACCGATCTCATCCCCATGAGTTTCGATGAGTTTCAGCCCTTCATTCGCATTGGTGGCTGTCATGATGCGGAACTCACTGCCAAAAGTTCGCTCAAAATACTTCAGTGCCATTTCTTCATCGTCCACATAGAGGACTGCGTATTTTTTGTAATCGTAGAGGTTGTGCATAAGGACAGGGTGTCGTGGACGCGTTAAGATTCGAGTATCGGAGTGGAGATGGGAAATTCCAAAACAAATTCACAAAACTCACCAAGGGTGCTTTCTAGTAAAATGCGGCCACCGTGCTCCGCAATGATCTGGTGACAAATAGACAATCCTAAGCCCATACCAGCTCCCACATCTTTAGTGGTAAAGAACGGATCGAATATATTATTTTGAATTTCTTTAGGAATACCCGGGCCATTATCCCGAATATGCAGGGAGATAGTATGGTCAGATTGCACGGCCCACAAGGCTAAACTACGCTGCTGACCTTCGGGATATTCCTTTTCAGACATAGCGTCTAAGGCATTCTGGATCAAATTGATCAGAACCTGAATGACCTGATTTTGATCTCCGGGAACTTCCGTATAAGTAGGCAGATCCACTTTCACATCCACCCCCTCCTTAAAGGCGTGAGAAAAGAACCTAAGAGTCGTTTCCACGGCTTGCCCCAAGTTGAAACTGCCTGAAATTTGATGCGTGTTTCGTGAAAACCCACGCAGATCACTGATGATACGCGCCACCCGATCTACACCATTTTCAATATCTCCCAGTGTTTCAACAAAGTCTGGGCGTTCAGCCTCGCTCAACTTACCTGCGGTATCACGGAGGACAAAGAGCGCTTGTTTGGCATAATTGAGCGGATTATTGATCTCATGAATTAATCCCGCGCTCAAGCGACCCAGTGAGGCGAGTTTCTCATTTCGAACCAGCATGGCCTCCGTTTCCTTCACCTGTTCAAGAGCGGCTTCGAGCCGTTGTTTCTGTACGGCTAACTCCCGCTGGTAGAGGTGGGACTCTGCTAGATTTTTCAACCTAACCATAAGTTCTGTTAAGGAAAAAGGCTTGCCCAAAAAGTCACTAGCACCAGCCATTAAACAGTCAATCTTCGTCTTCTCATCCGCCCGGGCAGTCAATAACACAATAGGGATACTGCGGGTAGAGGTGCGCTCGCGAAGTTCGCGACAGACCTGAAGCCCATCCTTCTCAGGCATCATCATGTCTGAGAGGACGATATCAGGCAAGAACTGTGCGGTTTTCTCCACCGCTTGATAACCATCAACAGCCTCAATGACTTCGAAAACTTCTGAAAGCTGGGTGCGCAGAAATCGAAGCATGTCAGGCTCATCATCGGCAATCAAGAGCTTCGGTTTTTTGTTTTTCCGCCCCAGAGCCACTTCGACCGGACGCAAACTTGCTTGCAGGGAAGTCATGGCAGGGAACTTCTCTGCACGCCGATATAGATCACTGATCC
>JAOZVT010000242.1 GCA_025869455.1 Prosthecobacter sp. | reverse complement strand
CCACCAGCCACGCACGCGCCTCATCTTCGGCAACGGAACCCTCTCCCAAGTCGGTGACCTGACCCGCGAGCTCGGCGGCAAGCGTGCGCTGATTGTCAGTGATCCAGGCATTGTCAAAACAGGCTACGTCACCCGCGCCACCTCCTATCTGGTGGCGGCGGGAGTGAAGGCGCGGGTATTCGGCGAAGTACGGGAAAACCCCAGCACGCAGGATGTGGACCGCTGTGTCGAGATCGCACGCGAATTCGGCATTGATTTCATCATCGGGCTCGGTGGCGGCAGCAGCATGGACACCGCCAAAGGCTGCAACTTCATCCTGAGCAACGGCGGACGCATGCAGGACTACTGGGGCACCGGCAAGGCCACCCAACCCATGCTGCCCATGATCGCCATCCCAACCACCGCTGGGACAGGCAGCGAGTGCCAAAGCTACGCGCTCATTTCTGATGCCGAGACCCATGTCAAAATGGCCTGTGGAGATCCCAAAGCCGCCGCCAAAGCCGCGATCCTCGATCCCGAATTGACCGTCTCCCAGCCACATCGCGTCACCGTCTGCACCGGCATGGATGCTCTGTCTCATGCTTTAGAAACAGCCGTCTCCAATAAAGGCAACGCCTACTCCACGGTCTTTTCACGCGAGGCTTTCCGGCTCTGTCATACTGGCTTCACCCGCATCATGGATGACCCCAAAGACTTAGTCGCCCGTGGCCAAATGCTACTCGGCGCAGCCTACGCCGGCATCGCCATTGAGAACTCAATGTTAGGCGCCGCGCACTCCTGTGCGAACCCCTTGACGGCCAAGTTTAACGTCGTCCACGGAGAGGCCGTCGGCGTCATGCTGCCACACATCATACGCTTCAACTCCGCCCAACCCGAAACCGCCGCCATTTACGGCAGCTACTACCACGGCGACCTAGCCACGCGGATCACCGAACTGCTAGCACTGGCAGACATGCCACGCCGAATTTCTGAATATCAGGTCACAGAGTCAGACTTGCTCCCACTCGCTGAAATGGCCATGAAACAATGGACCGCTCAGTTTAACCCACGACCTTTGACCGTGGAAGACTTCGTAGCATTATATCGCGCTGCGATGTAATCAATTGCAAAGCCCTCCTCCCTTTTACAAGTCAGGAATCCAGATCATCATAGATATCCCAATCATATGACTGCCCTGGTAAAACCCATTGAGCGTAAGTTTCCACGATCAACTCTTCAGACTTTCCATCACGTTCAATGATCACATGATAAGCGCCAATCTCTCCCTCAGATTCCTTGATACTCGCCTTTTCTGAATCAGTAACACCCAACCGCAGCATGACTTCACGGTCTGTTGGATAGCGATGAAAGTTGGAGAATACCAAGAACAATAACACTACTACAAAAAAGAACCCATTCCCCCAGGAACTCAAGACACGCAACCAGCTAGGTGAAGCAGACTCTGGGAGGTTAGTATTCGAAATGGAACTCATGGGCTTGTCGGTGGACTCAAAAGAACAGATGTCTAGCAGGAACTCAACCAACCCAACGGTGTAAAGACTTTACATATTTCAAGCCACCCACCAAAGCAGG
>JAOZVT010000241.1 GCA_025869455.1 Prosthecobacter sp. | reverse complement strand
TAGTTGCCGTTGTCGGCATTGATTACGCGGCCGATAGCTTCGTTTTCATGGCCTTCACACAGATTCCTCAGTTCTTCGAGATGCCGGAATCGCAATGCTCCTGCGACTAGATCCTCAGCGATCGTGTCCGACTGTCGGATAATCAGTTGCATAAAATCGCGTACAGACGGATTTGAGAATGCCACGCCATAGGCATGGAGGGCGACAAAGGAACCCTCGAGATCCTGAAGCGCTCTCCGGAATTCATGCGGTTTCATAGCAAAGTTGTATTTTGCGGCGCTATGGCGATGGAGCTTTTCCCATGCCGGCTGAAGATCTACGACATTGCCGTAATCACCTTGCAGGCCCAGAACCAGAAGGAGATTACGGGCGGCCTCGGATATCTGCTTTTCAAACGCATGTCGCCAAATGGTTTCCGGAGAATCCAGCAGGGACTTCACGTGAGCACGGTAGGCCTCCAGGGGCACTTGCTTGACGCGTATATAGCCTGACAGCCAACTTATGATGCGCGGGCTGAAATTCTTATGCTTGATCACATCAAGGAAAAAATCTTCTTTGAGAAGCTCCTCTTTGTAGGCAACTGGGAGGTCGCCAAAATACAGGTGATTGTAGAGAATGCGTGCCTTCTGGACGTAGGAATAGTCGTCCAGTTGCAAGACACATCTGCTTTCGACCAGCGAGCTGGTTGCGAGCTTTTCTGAGATGTCCAACGCTTTGCGCAGGATGTGTTCGCGGGTGGTGAGAATGAAGCGGCTGTGTTTCGTCCGGCGCACCGCATCGATAAAATTGATCAACGCGGCGTCCTGATTCTTATCCAGCAGGTCGGGTCGGTCGTGCAGGAAGGTCTGCCCCAAAAAATCGTCGAAATAGAATATCTGTTTGACGTTCTTATCGAATAGCTTCCGCGCCTGCTCCATCGAATCCTGAATCACGACAGGCTCGTATCCCTGCTCCAAATGCGAGAAAAGGATCATATCAGCCAAGGTCGTCTTGCCGATCCCAGGCACCCCGGACACCACCAGCACGCGAGTCTCATTCAGAATGTCGATAGCCCGTGGCAAAGCGTTGCTCTGGACGAACAGCGGCAAGGCATTCGACACCCTTTCCACCTCGAACTCGGTCTGGCAACGCTCGGCATTGTGCAGCACGCGTTTCAGGACGGCGGTGCTGGTGAACCAAAGCTTGAAATTGGCGGTCTCTACCTTGGGAAAATCTTTGAGGAGGTCGTTCAACTGCTGCCGACCGATGATGTCGTCTTCGCTGAGTACGAAAGGAGACAGAAGTTTGAACAGCTTGGTCTTATTCGCGGGCGTCAGGCCCTGCGAAAGTACGAGAACATAACGGGAAGGGGCAAGCACTTTGACCTTCGGTAGCTCGTCTTTTTTCAGCGCGTTAAACAGCGCCTGAAATGTCATGCCGGGCGTGTGCTTGCATTGGACAATGACATCCTGCCCCCCAAGGCTCAGGCAGCGAAGGTCTATACCTCCGTCCTTGCCAGCGGTAAACCGTTCTAACCGCTTCCCCCAGGACGCGCTCAATAGATCGCCAACAAGCTCCTCAAAATCTGCTGGTGA
>JAOZVT010000240.1 GCA_025869455.1 Prosthecobacter sp. | reverse complement strand
TTCCATTGATCAGGAAATTCCCAATGGTTCCGGGGATTGACTTTTCCGGTGTTGTAATTGAAAGCCGCCATCCCGAATGGAGGGTCGGCGACAAAGTATTGCTCAATGGCTATGGAGTCGGCGAGGAGCATTGGGGTGGTTTTGCACAAAAGGCCAGGGTCAAAGGAGAGTGGCTCGTCCCGCTGCCCGGGAATTTAACCACCCGTCAAGCAATGGCGATCGGCACGGCGGGTTATGCCGCGATGCTGTGCATCATGACCCTCGAGCGGCACGGCATTAAGCCGGGTGACGGGGATGTGCTGGTGACGGGGGCTAATGGTGGAGTAGGCAGTATTGCGATCGCCCTTCTTGCCAGGCTGGGATATCGGGTCGTTGCCAGTACGGGCCGTCCAAAAGAGGCAACTTATCTGAAATCGCTTGGTGCGGCGGAGGTGATCAGTCGAGAGTCGCTTTCGTCGCCGGGTGCGCCAATGGCTGCCGAGAGATGGGCAGGGGCGATTGACACAGCGGGTAGCCATACTTTGGCTAATGTGTGTGCCTCGGTCAGATACGGCGGTGCGATTGCGGCTACCGGTTTGGCCCAAGGGATGGACCTAAATACGACTGTTTTGCCATTCGTGCTAAGAAATCTCGCGCTATATGGTGTTGATAGCGTCAAGGCGCCTATGTCATTGCGCCGCGAGGCTTGGACTCGCTTGGCAAAGGACTTGGAAATATCAAAGCTTGAATCGATGGTGACAGTTATCTCGTTGGATGAGGCTATTCCGATGGCTACACAGTTGCTCGATGGAAAGGCACCTCGTGGCCGTATCGTTGTGAGTGTTCAGGATTAATGTGGGTACTTCCATAAATTTTAGTTTCGCTGAATTCCAATAATTTAAGTCCGGCTTTGGTAGGGCAATTAAAGAATTTCACGGATTTCCGGGCTGATTATTAGATAGGTGTCCTTATATACTTTGTTAACTGAGTTCGAGTTGTTTGAATAACTGTTACTTCCAGTTATTTTTTTGGTGCAATTATCGGGGGCTAAATGAACTCTCACGCGCGAATTTTGTTTTCGGTTGCCGGGTATTTTAATCTGGCTGTTGGTTTAATTTTTTTATTCGCGATGCCAAAGTTGGCACTAATGATTGGCATGAATCCGATCCCCGAAGATTATCTATTGATTCATTTTGGATCTGTGCTCGTAATTGTTTTTGGGGTGGGGTATTTGAAAGTTGCGGCTGATCCTGTTGTTAACCGTCCGATAATTCAGCTTGGAATTCTTGGTAAGTCCGGGGTCGTTTTGGCCGGTATGGTTGATTGGCTTCTTGGGAATACGAATGCAGCTTTTCCATTGCTTCTTACCGCTGACGTGATTTTTGCTGTTTTGTTTGCTAATTATCTTAGGCTACATCGGGTGTGAAAATTATTTCTATTTTTGATGTTGTAAAAAGGGGCTTGTTTTGAAAATACTAATTCCTGTTAAGCGGGTAGCCGACTACAACGTGAAGGTCCGGGTGAAGGCAGACTGGTCGGGTGTTGACCTGGCCAAAGTAAAGATGAGCAAGAACCCCTTCGACGAAATTGCCTTTG
>JAOZVT010000239.1 GCA_025869455.1 Prosthecobacter sp. | reverse complement strand
AATGATCGTATGCGCTTCCAAAAAAGCAAAAGCCGCGCCGGTCTCCGCCAGAGGCTGTGACAAAAGAGGCTCCAAATGATTCGCTAAACTCGGCACATCCTTCGGTGGAAATAAAAACGCCTCACGAGGGATGAAATCAGGAATCAGCCCCGTGCCCGCCGCCAGCAAAGGCACACCCGCCGCCACACATTCCAGAGCCGCCATGCCAAAGCTCTCACTCCGCGAAGGGTGAACCGCCAGACCATACTGCCGCAAACAATCCCGATAGCCCTCCACCACGCCCAAAAAAGAAACCTTAAACCGCTTCAATCTAGCCGTGCCCAAAGTAGCTGCGGGATCATGCCCCAGCAAATCCCCCAGAAAATGCACCTCAGGAAGCGGCCCTTCCGGCAGCCTGGACTCCAGTAACAACAAAGCTTCCACCAAATCCTGCCAGCCTTTCCGTGGAATCACCGACCCTAGTGCCAGAATTTTTGTCAGTCGAGACTCCTCCGCCGCCTTCGGAGTCAAAATCTCCTCCTCAGTCACCCCATTGTGGACCAGAGTCATCGCCCGCTGCCCCGCCACCCACGGACGGACCTTATTAAAAAGCTGATCTCCCACCGCAATGACATGGGCATGGACGCCACAGCGGTACTTCTCAAAATCACGCTGATTCATCCCAGGCGTACGCAGGGTAAGCACCGGGATCCCCTTCAGCTCACGCGCCAAAGCCAGCCCAAGCAGACTATCTGGATGATCATTCGTGTGAACGATCACCGGACGCCCAGGCTCAAGGACATCCTTCAATAATCGGGCAGCCTTTTTTGCAAAGACCCGCGTCCCCCACACCCTAGCCAGCAGGCTGCGTGAAGCCGGGAAAGGCAAACGCACACACCTAACATGATGTGTTTCACAATGATTCGTCAGCCAGCCTGACTGCCCCGTCAGTAGCACAGGGCTGTGCTCCCGCATGGCCGGTGCCGTCAAAAGCCTAGACAGAGATTTCTGCGCCCCCGCTAGGTGCACAGAATTTTGGACAAAGACGACTTGAGGAACCATAGCCCGCTCCGGTTTTGATCAGGCGTAGCAGTTCTGCAAGGCACGCATCAAACGCCACCCTAAGCGACGCAGCAGCGTGGCCTCGGCTAACGACATGCGCTCAATAGCACGCTCTGGATCCAACTTAAATTCATCACGACAGAATGACCTCACCGCAGGCATCGAAAAAACCGCCATCGCATGATCAAAATGTTGGTACAGAGCCGCCACCAGTCCCAGCCGAACCAGCCGACGCAGGGATTTCGGAGTGTCATGCTTCAAAGTCTCAGGATGCAAAAGATACAGCACATCCGAGTGCATCAATTGACCGCGTGAAAAAGGCAAGTCACCATCCGCCATGGTAAACGGCTTCTTCTTCGTCACCCGCCGCCATTCATGGCTCTCCAGCCACCGCATCGGCACAAAACCATTTCTCCGGAGCCGCTGATCAATTTCAGCAAACAAAGGCTGGTCTTCATACATGGGGAAAAAGGACACCTCCGTGCGGATCCCCACCAAATCTTCCTGCAGAGTTCTTTCCCCACCGTCAAAGACCTC
>JAOZVT010000238.1 GCA_025869455.1 Prosthecobacter sp. | reverse complement strand
GCCCGTGAACAGGCCGCTGCTGAAAAAGCTGCCGAGAAAGCCCGTCTCCAAGCTGAGAAAGAAGCCGCTCAACTTGCCCGTGAACAGGCCGCTGCTGAAAAAGCTGCCGAGAAAGCCCGTCTCCAAGCTGAGAAAGAAGCTGCCACTCTAGCTCGCGCTCAAGAAGCCGCCGAAAAAGCAGCAGAGAAGGCTCGACTCCAGGCGGAGAAGATCGCGGCCCGTCAGGCGGCGGCTGAAGCCAAAGCGAAGGCCGATGCAGAACGCGAGGCAGCCAAGGAAGCAGCCCGTGAACTGGCGCGTCGGGAACTCGAAGCCGTAAAAGCCGCTGCTGCCGCCCTCAAAGCCAAGAAAGATGCGGAGAAGGAAGCCGCCCGCCAAGTCGAAGAGGAAGCAAAGGCCCGCCGCGAAGCCGCCGCTGCCCAGGCCCGAGCCGAACAAGAAGCCAAAGAACGTGCCCGCCGCGCCGCAGCCATCGCCGCCATTGCCGCTGAAAAGGCAGCCATGGAAGCCGAGAAGGAACGATCCGAAACGACAGACTCCGTGTCCTCATAGGAAAGTCGTGGGGCACGATAGGAAACCAGGGCGAGTCCCTTTTTCTTGGGTAGTGTAAAAAGAATGGAGGTCGTCAGGGTCTCCGGGTTTTGGCGAGCTAAAGCTCAGGAGTACTTTGGCTCCGCCACCCTTGATGACGGCGGAAACAGAGTCTTCACGCTCCATTAAACCCGGATTCCGCGATTCAGCGCGAGACAGTGGCAAAAAATTACCACCCTTTTCGTTAGGCCCCATCCGGAATCTCAGGCTCCACGAGTTGAGCCAGGAGGGTGAGCGACTCCTGCCAGCCCATGTAGCAGGCGGGTGCGGGGATCACGGCGGGGACGCCTTCTTGGGTGATATTCAATTCGGTGCCGCAGAAGACTTCCTTCAGTTGCACCGTAACGTGCATTTCTCCGGGTAGGTTTGGATCCTCGAACTTGTCCGTGTAGCGGATGCGCTGATGCGGGGTGAGCTCGGTGTAGGTGCCGCCGAAGGAGTGGCTGGAGCCGGTGGTGAAATTGGTGAAGGACATGCGGTAGGTGCCGCCGACCTGGGCTTCGAGGTGATGCACCTTGCCCGTGAAACCGTGAGGCGGGAGCCATTTGGCTTTGGCGTCAGCATCGAGAAAGGCACGATAGACGCGCTCAGGTGTGGCACGAAGGACGCGGTGAAGACGGATAGTATGGGTGTCAGTGTTCATGATGAGAGGGTAGAATTTGGGGTTCAATACAACGACGAACGAAACAGCGGAGGCAGGACATTTTGATCCCACTTTCTGGAATTCGTCGCGAGATTCGCTATAGGCTCGCTGCCATGCACGACCCCGAGCCCGAAAGTATGCAAGCTAGACTGGATGCCCTCTATCGAGCGGAATCTGGGCGCATTCTGGCGACGCTGATCCGGCTGCTGGGCGATTTCGATTTGGCCGAGGATGCGGTGCATGATGCTTTTGCGGCGGCGCTGGAATGCTGGCCGCAAGAGGGTGTGCCAGCGAATCCTCGTGCTTGGCTGGTTTCCACCGGACGCTTCAAGGCCATTGATACGCTGCGCCGGCGAGCGCGATTCGACGCCTGGCAGGAGAAGATTGGTGAACAGTTAGAAGTTGGGGTCGGCGACGCGGGGGCGGATGAGAGTGTGGAAGACGATCACTTGCGTTTGATCTTCACCTGCTGCCACCCTGCCCTGGCCCCAGAAGGACGCGTGGCTTTGACTTTGAGGGAAGTGTGTGGCCTAACCACTGAGGAGATCGCACGCGCTTTTCTCATCCCTGCCCCTACCTTGGCTCAACGGATCGTACGGGCCAAGTCCAAGATACGCGACGCACGCATTCCCTATCAGGTGCCGCCTGCGGAGGAACTGCCGGAGCGGTTGGATGCCGTTCTGAAAGTGGTCTATCTGGTCTTCAATGAAGGTTACTCGGCTTCATCCGGCACATCGGTGACCCGCGCAGATCTTTCGGGTGAAGCCATCCGGCTGGGACGCTTGCTGATGGAGTTATTGCCGGAGCCGGAGGTGATGGGACTGGTGGCGCTCATGCTCTTGCAGGAGTCTCGGCGCGCAGCCAGGACATCACCGACGGGTGATCTGATCTTGCTGGAGCATCAAGATCGCTCGCAGTGGAATCGTGAACACATTTCCGAAGGTGTGGCGCTGGTGGAACGGGCCTTGATTTCACGACGATTCGGTCCCTACACCCTTCAGGCTGCGATAGCGGCAGTGCATTCGGAGGCTTCCACGAAAGAGGCTACCGACTGGCCGCAAATCGTCGCGCTTTACAGTGCTCTGGCGCAGCTGGCCCCGTCACCCGTGGTGGAGCTGAATCGTGCCATTGCCGTGGCCATGCGCGATGGACCTGAGGCGGGATTGATGCTGATCGAGGCCCTTTTGACAGGCGGTGAATTGAACGATTATCATCTGGCCCATTCGGCGCGGGCGGAGCTGTGTCGGAGACTAGGCAGGCAAAACGAGGCCCGTATTTCCTACGAGCGGGCTCTGGCGCTGACCCAGCAGGAACCGGAGCAGCGTTTCCTCAAAAAACGACTTCAGGAACTGGGCTAGAATCAGCCCCGAAAAAAACATTTTCAAAAAATGAAGGGCACTGTCGAATGACGATAATCCCAATCGACTAGCCTTTGTAACGGACAAGACATGCCGTTGTAATAACCAAGCAAACAAACTCTATGAAATTCCTGATGTTGATGATTCCACGTGTTTACCAGCCCTCCACACCGGAGTCAGAAAGGGCTGGGGAAGACTTTGCCCCGCGATTGGAGGATATGGCGGCCATGGGGAAATTCAACGACGAGCTGGCCAAAGCCGGAACGATCCTTGATCTCGATGGACTGAAACCGATTACCAAGGGGGCACGCGTGGCGTTTGCCCAAGGAAAGGCCACGCTCATTGATGGTCCC
>JAOZVT010000237.1 GCA_025869455.1 Prosthecobacter sp. | reverse complement strand
GAACAGTTCCTGCCACTGGCGAACCATGCCGAGGTAGCTGTTGTTCAGGATGAGGATCTTGATCGGCAGCTTATGAATCGCGGCTGTCGCCAATTCAAACAAGGTCATTTGGAAACCGCCGTCGCCAGAGATGGAAACCACCAGTTTGTCTGGGCAGGCCAACTGCGCACCAATGGCGGCAGGGAAACCAAAGCCCATGGTGCCTGCACCACCGGAACTGATCCAATGGTAGCTAGCGTCGTTCTTGTAATACTGTGCTGCCCACATCTGGTGCTGACCCACGTCGGTCGTGACGATTGCCTTGCCTTGAGTGAGGTTATACAGTTCATCAATCACCTGCTGCATGCGCAGACCACCCTGCTTTTTATAAGTGAGCGGGAACTTCTTCTTGTAGCCATCCACATGCTCCAGCCAGTCTTCGGTAGGCAGTTTTTCGACCAGGGGTAGCAGCTTGCTCAGTGCGGCTTTCGCATCACCTTTGATGGCTACATCCACTTGGATCATCTTGTTAAACTCCGCCGCATCAATGTCGATGTGGATGAGCTTAGCATTGCGACCAAACATGTGTGGCTTGCCGATGATCCGGTCATCAAAGCGGGAACCGATGTTGAGGATAAGGTCAGCTTCGCAAATGGCCTTGTTCGCATAGGCGGTGCCGTGCATGCCGAGCATGCCCAGAGACAGAGCATGAGTCTCAGGGAACACACCTTTGCCGAGCAAGGTGGTCGTCACTGGGGCTCCCAACGTTTCTGCTAACTTAAGCAACTCTTTGTCCGCACGAGCGATCATCGCTCCCTGACCTGCAAGGATCACGGGGCGCTTAGAGTGGGAGAGCAGGCGGGCGGTTTCCTCAATGCCCTTCATGTCAATGTTGAAGGCCTCTTCTGGATGATAACCTGGAAGATCAATCGGCTCATCATAATTGCCAGTGAAGGGGGCTTGGCTCTTATCCTTCGGGATGTCAATCAGCACCGGGCCTGGACGGCCTGTGGTGGCGATGTGATAGGCTTCGCGAGCAATGCGAGGGATCGCATTGGTGTCCTTCACCAGGTAGTTATGCTTCACCACGGGAGCCGTGATGTTAAAGATGTCAGCCTCTTGGAAGGCGTCTTTGCCCAGCATCCAGCTCACCGTCTGACCACAAAGCACGATCATCGGCACGCTGTCCATCTGGGCGGTCATCAGACCGGTGATGGTATTGCCAGCACCAGGGCCGGAAGTCACCAACACCACAGCAGGCTTGCCAGTGGCGCGGGCATATCCGTCTGCCATGTGAACTGCACCCTGCTCGTGACGCACGAGGACAAACTTCATGTCCGTCTTCATGGTTTCCAACGCGTCGAAAATCGGGATGGCAGCGCCACCTGAATATCCGAACACGTATTCAATGCCGAGGTCGGCCAGGGTCTTGATTAGCGCCTGTGCGCCATCCATTTTTGGTGTGCTCATATGGTTGTCAGTTGAAAATTGTGATTTCGAGGATCATTTTGCAGCGCATTTTCAAAATCGCAATCAAAAGTTTGTCGTTTTTGGGGTAAATTGATCATGGTTGAGTGATGCGATGACTGAAAATGATGATATT
>JAOZVT010000236.1 GCA_025869455.1 Prosthecobacter sp. | reverse complement strand
TTTCAGGGAAATCTTGCCTTCATGTCGCTCCAGAATGCGTAGGGCGATGGTCAGCCCCAGTCCCTCGCCTTCAGAAGCACTTGGGTTGAGACGGTGAAAGATTTCGAAAATCTTTGCCTGGTACTCTGGGGCAATGCCCACGCCGTTGTCTTCCACCACAAAAACCGAGCTTTCTTCTTCGGTGTATCCAGTCACGGTGATCACCGCTGGCCGATCTGGGGAACGGTACTTTACAGCGTTGTCCAGGAGGTTAGAAAAGACCTGATTGATCTGGAGTGCATCTCCCATGCATTCGGGCAGATCTCCCATTTGTAGGGAAACACCAGCCTGCTGAAGTTGGAACTCCATGGTCTGAGAAATCTCCGCCATCATGCGGTTCATGTCCAGGCGTTCCAGGGTCATGGAAATCCTGCCCAGGCGGGAGAAGCGCAGAAATCCAGACAGCAGAGAATCCATCTTTGAAACACTGGAGGTGATGAATCCAATGGCCTCTGGAATGTCCGATTTTAAGGTTCTTAGGAGTCCCGCCTCCTGCAGCACAGGCTCTTTTAATCTCACCTGGATCTCTTCACAGGAAAGTGCCAGTTCTTTGCTGAATCCTTGGATATTGACCAGAGGTGAGCGCAGGTCGTGAGAGGCTACATAAACGATGGCCTCCAGTTCCTTATTTTTTTCTGCCAGTCGGCGGGCCATTTGTGCCAACTGCTCTTCATAGCGTTTCCGCACGGTGATGTCTGTGCGAATGGCGATGTATTGTTTTGGCCTGCCCTGTTTGTCTAGAAAGGGAAAGATGGTGGTGTCCACCCAATAAAAGGAGCCATCCTTGGCGCGGTTTTTGATCTCACCACGCCACACCCGCCCTTTTGAAATGGTCGTCCACATTCCAGTGAAGAACTCTTGGGGATGATGTCTGGAATTGATGAGCCGATGATTTTGGCCGAGCAGTTCATCCCGCGAATACTGGGAGATTTCGCAGAACTTGTCATTCACATAAGTGATGTCACCGGCAGGGTTAGTGATGGCGACAATGGAATGGGCATCCAGCGCTGCCTTCAGATCATGCAGCTCGTTCAGTTGAGCTAGGTACACCATTTCAGAGGATTCTTGTGCCCCCCGTGCCACCTGTGGATGACTTGCCTGATCTGGCAGATCATATTCTTGTAGCAATGGCAGATTGAAGTCGTTGGCCTCCATTAACCGCAATTTCTAGGCTTGGTTTATTCCATTATGAACTGTTCGGAGTAGTCATAGGTGGAAACAGCCAAACTAGCAACTAACGATTTGGATGGTGGCGGGAGAACAATCCCTGCTTTTAACCCAAATTCCGCGATTGATCACGGCCCATCGGTTGTAAATCCTGGCCTCAAAGCTGTTGAGGCAGCTGAATCGCGCGGAATTCAGGTTTAAATAAAATTCACAGTGCGGGATGCCATGCAGCCCAAGTGAGGGGGGAGGAATTACTCACTTTTGTCCTTTTTTTCGGCATCCAGAATATCTTCAAAAGATCGGCGGACGATTTCAACGTACTTCCGGTATTGCTCG
>JAOZVT010000235.1 GCA_025869455.1 Prosthecobacter sp. | reverse complement strand
AATCGAGTCACATTCGTTTCCCCAGTGTGCGCGACAGGATAAATCTCCTTCGCATCCAGCCCATTGTTGAAATACACTTTGTTATCCAGCCCCCACCTTGGCGCACTGACTTGCAACTGGCTGTGACGTGGATTCAACCCCTTGATCAAGGGCTCATTCACATCCGCTTTCCCATCTCCGTCTGTGTCTTTGAGAAAAAGAATCTCCGTGCGTGTCGTTGCGATCAACCCTCCGTTGTAAGGCAGCAAACCCTGAACGTGGTCCACATGATCCGCAAAAGTCACCGACTTATCCATGCGCCCATCGCCATCTTCATCCGTGAGTAATTGAATGCGCGAAAGCGCAGGTTGCCCAGCTTCTGGACCCAAAGGGTAATCCCGCATGTCTGCCACAAACATCCGCCCTTGAGCATCCCATGTGACTTCCACTGGATCAAGAACCAGCGGTTCACACGCTACCAACTGAGCTTCATAATCACCATCCAATTGGATCTGTTGGCGTGACTCCTCTGGTGGCAAAGCATTCGCTTGCCCATCCCTCACGCTAACATCGCTACCACCACTCGCCTGGATCGGGTTCCACTTTTCTGAAAACTGCCCTAACGGGTAAAGTTCATAACGACGCACCAGCATCTCCGCACCTTCCGTTTGAATGCAAATCTGACCTTCGGCTGGCTTGCAATCAAAAGCCTCATTCACCAGCAAACCATTCACAAAATATTGCAGCGTGTCGCCTTTAGCGATGACCTCCAAACGATTCCACTCTCCCACGGGTGAGTCTGGATCATCTTTACCACGAAAGTTAATTTTATCCGCCCAATCCTCATCCCGCTTTTCCCAGTTGATCCGGCCTTTTGTGACCACTTGGCGGGCCGCCCCTTGCTTCCACCGCTTTTCCTTATCGCGATCTAGCTCGATGTCAGCACTCAAACTGGTGATCAACTCCGTTCCGTCGGCCAATTTTGGTGAAAGCACCAAAATATCACCAATCCCACCCTCAATAATCTGAGCCTCAATGCTAGCCATCCAGGTATCACTGTAGGCACCGTGCGGTCCATAAGCATGAACTAAAACACCATTGTCACGGGCACGGTCCACACGCTTTCCCCAGGTCTTAGGTCCCCATTTAAACTCCACCACCAAGTGATAATCTTTAAAGCTCTCCTTGGTCACCATATAACCGTAGGCCTTGCCACTGATGTGTAGCTGATCATCCTTAAGCTGGAATACTTCATTCGCTGGATCATGAAAATCAGCCTTGGGGTTGATGTGGTATTCCACTTGGCCAGCCTTCATGAGGTCCAGTACATTGACTTTCTGCGTGACCGTTTCCGCCGCAGACAAAGCCGAAGTAAGCGCAAAGGCGCATAGAATGATGAGTCGCATGGTGATTCAAAGAGTTGCTACGCTATTAACGAGACAACTCTCCTCATGCTCCGCCCTAATGACACCGTTGGTGGTCTTTTTGTGATATTGCCGAACCAAAACCACCATTTCTCACGCCCCATTCCCCTCCCCTATCCATAAATGAGGATCGCTATTTACGCTGGAGCCCCATACACACCTTTGCTGCCGTAGTACCCTGGGCTGTAATA
>JAOZVT010000234.1 GCA_025869455.1 Prosthecobacter sp. | reverse complement strand
GAAAGTTGGTTAGGGGGCGGTGAATTTGTGGTGTCATCTATGCCTGATATTCCAACGCCCTATGCAGAGGAAATGAGGGTGACTCTTCGGTATGGATCGCCCACGGAGGAGCGGGTTCAGTATTTGAATCTGTATCTTTATACCTCTAGTGTGGTGACCGGGATGGTTAGTGATAAGGCGGATAGCCGTCCTATGGTGGGTGCCACGGTGTTGCTACAAGGGGCTAGTGTTCATTCCGTCATAACCGATGAGGATGGAATGTATCAGGCGACGGTAACTGACGGCGCGAGCTTAGTCAGTGCGCGGGCCAAAGGTTATCTTGAAAGTGCAGCGGTGGAAGTGATGACTCCCCCTGGAGTCTCTGGAATTGATTTTTCTTTGGCTCGACCTCAGTTGAGAGTTGAGCCGACCGAATTAAATGAGAATGCGTTTCGTGGAGATGTTTTGGAGCGTTCGCTGAGCATGACCAATTACGGGACGGCACCACTGGAATGGAGTTTGCGTGCCCAAAATACCAGTAGCCTAACATTGGATTATTATTTGTCCGCAGTGAACGATGTCTCTGCGCAGGTGCCAGATGTAACAACGGCCAGTCCGGCTGGTAAGTTGAATCTACCGTCTCATGTGCAGTCGTTAGGCAGCTTAAATGGTGTCACCGTTGGGGCGGTGGTTACCTCGTTGGACCGTAGTGTTCTATTGAATGATTTGCGTGATCGCGGGGCATCTGTGGTCACTTTGGTTCAGCCTTTAACGACGGCATCTTTGGAGAACATTGATGCCGTCATTTTGGATGATACGTTGGTGGTTCTTTCTGCCTCCGATATTGATCATCTACGTGCGGCGGTACAAGCAGGCATGGGCCTTCTCTGCGAGGCAGATAATTTGGGGTCTCTGCCAAATGGGAATCTCTTGTTGGCTGGCACCGGGATGAAACCTGCCTACGATGCTTTTCGCGATCTGACTCTGACAGATATCCTGCCTCATCCGATCACTCTGGGAGTATCACTTTTGCGTGAACTGGCGGTGGGGTGGACGGCTGATTTATCTGGCGTGGCCGTGCCTTTGGTCCGTGAGCCTGGGGGGAGGGTTCATGCTGCCGTGTCACAGCTGGGTCGGGGAGTGGTGGTGTTTGTTGGCAATGAGATCACTAATGCTTCTAACTTTACAACCGGGGACGGCAGGCTATTTGCGAATCAAATTGTGGATGGTCTATTAAATGGACCGGACTGGTTAAAGGTAACACCATCTTCGGGCATGCTTGCCCCAGGTGATAGTGGTTCATTGACGGTGACTCTAGATGCACGAACGGTTAGTGCGGGTAGCTCCGGCGCTGAAATTTTGGTGTCGTCAAATATTCCCGATGAGCCGGCACTGTCAGTACCTGTTACTTTTAATGTACAGGAAATACCGATTTTGAGTGTGGATGATGCGGCTATCGATTTTGGTGAGGTGATTGAGCGGGCGGAGGCGAGTCGCGATCTGGAAATCACCAATGCAGGCACGGCAGATTTGGTTTTGTCAGTGCCTTTATTGACTGGGGTTGGGGCAGATGCCTTTGTCGTAAGTCCAGAGGCTTCTGTGGTACTGGCTCCAGG
>JAOZVT010000233.1 GCA_025869455.1 Prosthecobacter sp. | reverse complement strand
AGGATGGGAGTGCGCTCCGCGGCACCGTCGAGCCGACGGCCATCGGGCAGGCTCACGACGGCGCGGATCAGACCGTCGAGTGGCGCCCGATCCGTCGGGTCGTCGAACATCACCGTCCACTGACGGTGCGGCAACTTGAATAAGGTCACAATAATGCCACTGCACGTAGCGGACTTTTCGCCATCGTGAGAGCTGTATACGAGAGTAAGATCGGCGGGACCGAAGTAATCCATGGTGCGTATCCTTTTTTGTGGTGGGTATTGCTCTGCAAGAGCGACCTTTACTACTGTTGGGCTTTGCGTACCTGACGACTTGCCTTTTCGTTGGCTTCGCCGATTTAAATGCCTATCGACTGAAGCTCACCGGTAGTGATCAGCCCTTCGGCACGAACGGCAAACAAAGCTGCGTTTGCACAATGGTGATAGGCACGACGTTCTTCATCGTCCGTTTGCTCGGAAAGGATGGCGATTTCAGATCGCACATGTGCGATTGCGCTTTGCTTGTTTTCTACTTTCATTCAATGGCCCTCTATTAATTCGGCGTGAAAATCGCGTCGTTTCTATGTCCTCGGCCGGCCATCACAATGGCCTTGGCCAAACCTAGAAACAGGTCCAGCTTTATAGGATTGGGCTTGTTGTGTTGCTGGGCGGCAGGTTCGCGCCTACTCCAGAACCTCGTCATCATCCAATGAATGATCTGCTCCGTGGGAAGGGTTTTCACAGATGTCGCCGTCTCCTTGGCCGGTGATCAAAAAGCTTCCGTCACGCTCCCCTGCTTTGGCGCATGCATCACACCAAGTCTCTGGATCACTGCTGCCTTGCCCACGTCCTGGTAACCCTTGTTTCATCGTTTATCTCCAGCATTGAAGGTACGTTAGTCGCGACTTGGTACTGACAAAGCCCGCAACTGGGCGGGCCTGTGGTTGCTCGATGTTTTCCCTTAACTTGACGCTGCGACAAGATGTCTATGATCGCGCAGCTCTGATAAAACAGCGTGAGGCTCGGCACCCGCCAAAATCTGATCGGTAAATGGCTGAAGCAGCCCGTTTTCTTCAAGATGACGCCAGTCGTCACCTGTTAGGATCTGACTGTACAAATTCACACCATCCGCCTCGGTCGTCACATAAACGTGAGACGTGGCTAAATGGCACTCCTCGGGATACCAATCGCCGTAGCTTTCTGCACGCTCAGCACCCTCTTCCTGTTCAACCCAGTAGGAGCATTCAGCTTTGCTACAAGTGATGATAAGGAATTCGGCGGTAGACTTTTTGAAGTGTTGAGGCATGACTGTTCCCTAGCATTTGATGTCGTTGACAACCAGCGGTCGCAAACCACGCTAAAGCCCTTGAGCCATCTCCTCTACTCCACGTAGAAACAATGAAGACTGTACTGAGCTGCAACGCTGAAAGTGGATGTACCAGCCGATCAGTCCTTCAATCAGTAATAACGGGGGGTGCATTTATTTTTCAAATAGATCTATCCCCTTTTCCCTCATCCCCTTTTCCTTCAGGTCACATTGAACAGTAGCTTGCAGGTAAATGGCGATATCATGGATGCGGATGGAAATTCGAATCATCACAGCCACTAAGGTGCCCTAAT
>JAOZVT010000232.1 GCA_025869455.1 Prosthecobacter sp. | reverse complement strand
ATTGGTAATACACATCCCAGGCGGCGGAGTTCATTCAGCAGAACCCAGAGGGAGGGGAAGTCATCGACGCCACAGGCCTGTATGACAATGCCCCGACCGCATTGTTTTCCGGATGGCATGGCCGCCTGCTCAATCCATCTGACGATTTCGCTCCTCAGTTCGAAGTCGTTTTTCTTTATTTTCTGAACTTCGGATGAAAATCGCTGCTTACCGGTTTTAGCGGGCAATTTTTCATCCGTTATTTGGTTGGGTTTTGAGTTCATAATCAGATGAAGTTGATATTGAAGTTTATTTGGCTCAAATGCGGTAAAGGGAGCGCATACGGTGTTGGGGAAAAAAACGCCAAAGGCATAGCTGTGCCCTAGCTTACCAGGTGAAAAATCCGGATAACCTGGAGGATACACTAAATTGACAGCCACATTGTTGAACCAGGCGGCCTGCAGAAGTGAACTGTGTGCCCCAACAAATAATGCAGCGGATTTGACCAGATTGATGGTTGCCGGCACTGACAGGTCGGTATGAAGATTAAGGTTTGGGTGCGGGCCGAAGCCCTCCAAAGACTCCTCAGGATGCGCTAATTTATTGACGCTTCTTTTTGAGTAGTTTCTTGAGACGACGTGAACCTGCAAACCTGACTCAAGGCATATATACAGTGCTTCGTTCACGATTTCCTTGGGTATGAAGCGTCCCTCGGTGCTGGCAAATGGGTGAAAAACGATGTGCCCTTCAGACCGTATCTGATCAGGTGCATAGAATACCGGAGACTCTTGGGCTGGCCCGTCGTAGAACTGCTGGGCCGGCAAATCGGCAGCGCGAAACAAGGATGCATGAAACTCTTCCTTGCTCAGTGAGAGGCTTCGGAGTCTGGTATACTCCCCTGGCAGATCATACAGACGGATGTTATCTTTGTTTGGGTGATGATCAAAACACTCGCGCACATACGGATTGTGCATCGCTAGCAGCACATTCACTGGTTCCTGTGTGCGCGCAAGCATACCGTAGCAGTCACTAAGATGACACTTTCGTATAAAATCACCCAGACCAGCAGTGAAAAGCACGGTTCTCATCATCAGTTATCGATTGTGGAATTTTGCGAAGCCGCGTCTGCAGTTTTTGACCAAACAAAGATGGCAGATGTGATCACCCCCGCATCAGTTCGCAGCTTGAGATGATGGTCTTGCTGGTAGGGAGGATGATCAATAAATGAGTCCACCGGTCCAGCAAGGGAAGCTTCGGCATCTAATGGAGTATAGCCATGGTTCCTAGCTGATTTCTGTAGATGCCCAAGATCTTCGTTAGAAATCATAACTGGTCTGTTTTGTCTGCGGATGCCGGACTTTTCGATCTGCATGTCACAGCAAAGGATGATCATGTTGGGGGAGCCAAATGACTGGCTGAACAGGTCATCCAGCCCGGTAATACCTTGGGCGTCATAGATTGGCCGGTTCCAGATTAATATGCGGGACTTATGATGAGTGTGATCCTGCGGTTTGAGAAGTGCGCGGTCCACGACATCCACTTTCTCTTTGAAAATCTCCCATGGAGTCAGGCATTTATGATTCAGCCGTCGTTTTAGAGAGGACAACTTTCTTTTTTGGA
>JAOZVT010000231.1 GCA_025869455.1 Prosthecobacter sp. | reverse complement strand
CTGAGTGCACCCTCCTGGCCGCTATCCCGCAGTCACCGACACGATACAATCCATTCCGTAAGCTGGATGCCATTCAGCCACGCCAGCAGCGGATCTTAAAAAAGATGCATGAGCTCGGCTGGCTGACCCCTGAACAACTGACCGTGGCACTGCAAGAGCCGCTCAAACTGCAACGGTTCCACGGAGGTTTCGAGGCCCCCCACGTGGTCGAAATGCTCCGGGCAGCCCCCCAGGAAACCAGGGTTACCACACTGCACTCAAGCTTGCAGCATCAGGTGGAAACCATCATCACCCAGCGCCTCAGTTCCCTCAAAGAACGCCATGTGACCCAGGCTGCCGTCGTCGTTATCGAAAATGCCACGGGGCATATTTTGGCCCTGGCAGGCTCACGGGATTTCTTGGCCCCTGATGGAGGTCAGATCAATGGCGCGTGGGTGCCTCATTCTCCAGGTTCAGCCATCAAACCCTTCACCTACTTGCTAGCACTCCAGCGTGGAGCCACGGCGGCCAGCATTGTTGTGGATTTACCCATCGAATTTGCCACGCCCACAGGCACTTATCGGCCAGAGAATTACGCGCATCGGCTCTACGGCCCCATGACCTATCGACAAGCCCTGGGAAACAGCCTGAATATTTCCGCCGTGAAGGTTCTGGGCAGCATCGGTGGAGAAGAGACCCTCCTCAATCAATTGCAGGAGCTAGGCCTAACCACCTTGACCGAAACAGCCGATCACTACGGACTGGGCCTAACCATTGGCAATGCCCCCGTGCGGCTTGTCGAATTGGCCAATGCCTACGCTTGCCTCGCCAGATTGGGCCAGGATCGTCCCTGGACATTGATCGCTGAAGCTAGCACGCCCGAAATCATCCAGCGTTTTGACAAAAGCACGTGTTACATCCTGGCGGATATTCTGGCGGACAACCAAGCACGGCAGCTCACCTTCGGCCAGTATTCGCCACTGCGGCTCCCCTTCCCCGTGGCGGTCAAAACGGGGACCAGCACAGCGTATCGTGACAACTGGTGTGTTGGTTACACCCCCGAATTCACCGTCGGGGTCTGGGCAGGTAACTTTGACAACACCCCCATGCAGGAAGTCTCCGGTGTCACGGGTGCGGCCCCCATCTGGCGGGATGTATTCCTGGAATTGCAGCGGCTGTATGGTGTCTCTTGGTATCAGGAACCTGCCGAGATTGTCCACGCCCGCATTGATCCGCGTACAGGCAAACGCCTGACGCCCCAAGCACCTCCCGCCCGTGTCAGCCGCGATGATATTTTTCTGAAGGATCATCTGCCGCCCTTGGCCACCGCAGCGGATTACGACTCCCGAGGGCGTGCCCTTTTACGACCTGAGTATGCGAACTGGCTGCGTAGTTCGGACAATTGGATGGGGGATTTGGTGGCCCTCGAAAACGAATCCCGCGAACGCCCCTGGCGCATCTCCAATCCCATTCCTGGAACCGTGGTACAACTGGACCCCGATCTACCGCAAGGAGGGAGCAGACTGCTCTTGGAATCCACCGCTAGTCACCCGCTACACTGGGAATGCGAG
>JAOZVT010000230.1 GCA_025869455.1 Prosthecobacter sp. | reverse complement strand
GAGACTGCTAGACATAGAATGCGTATGATGGACGGCAGTCTGATCTGTGCAAGCCTGCAAAGCTTCTCTCTGGCAGAGTTATGCCTCTTTTACACAGTCTCTATGATTGAATAAGGTAAGGTCCATTAAATCTCCTTATCAGTATAGGGTGGGCATAACTGCAATAAGCCCGTTCCTCGCCTCATTTGGGAAGGTTCCACAGGCACTTAAGCTGGGCACAAAATTGCGCATAGAGTGTGAAACCGCATCAACAAGTCTCAGTTATGAGTCTTGCTCGCAGACTTGAGGGAAGTTATCCGCAGTTTGCTCACAGGATTTCACAGGAATTTTAGTGGATTTAAAATTAAGGACACCCAAAGCTTTTAGCCGCTCGCTTAGCCCCTCAGAATTGAGAGCGTCTCGGGCGGATTCCGTCTCAGCCTCTTTTTTACTTTTCCCTGTTCCAGTCCCCAGAGTACTGCCCATCCAGCTCACGCTGGCTTGAAAGCATTTAGCGTGATCAGGGCCGGATTCACTGAGGATGGCGTAGTCAGGCGGGTTTGGGCCCACTGCCTGGATCATTTCTTGGAGCTGCCCTTTTGGATTTTGGTCACCCGGATCAACAAGCAGCTTTTCAAGATCCTTAGCGAAGAGCAGATGAGTGAGATTTTGTACAGCCAAGGGTCCTCCGTCTAAATAGATAGCGCCCGCGACAGCCTCCATCGCATCAGCAAGAGTGCTCTCCCGGGTGCGCCCTCCATTGGCCGCTTCCCCCTTCCCCATGATTAGAAAAGAGCCCAAATTGAGACGACGCGCCACAGCGGCCAAGGCTTTGGTAGAAACGATCTGGGCACGCAGTTTGGTCAGCTCACCCTCATCGGCTTTGGGTAAGCGCTTATAAAGCAGTTCAGATAGCATGAGCTGCAGCACGGCATCTCCCAGGAATTCTAGCCGTTGATTGTCCAGATGATCGCGCTGGGCTTCGTAGCCCACACTGCCATGAGTCAGGGCCATGATGAGCAATTGGCGATCACGAAAGTTGTAACCGAGAACAGATTCGAGCACTTCCATGAATGAGAAAGAGAAGGTAGCAGCAGTTCTGAAGAAAGAGAAACTGTCAACGTGAACAGCAAGATGGGGTGATCGACGGGGCTCGAACCCGCAACAACCAGAATCACAATCTGGAGCTCTACCATTGAGCTACGACCACCATCTTAGAACTAGCGAAGGTGAACATAACGCAGTGTTGCATCCGCGCTAGCACTTTTTCGTGTGACCTTTGAAGGAGAAGAAAATTAGAGGTTGTCAAGATACTCTACGCGCAGCACTCTAAGGTCGCCCGGAACGCTGAAATTTCCGCGCTGAGTTATCTATGCCTCCTCCTCGCCGTAAGAATAATAATCGTGGCGGTCCCCGCCGCTCCTCAGGGCCACGCGGTGGCTCTGGTGGTGGACGCCGTCCGCCGCCGCCTCCAGCACCTGAAGATGAACTTAAGCAGAAGGAAGAGGCCATTGAATTGGATGGCGTCATTTCAGCTGTTCTTGCGGGTACCATGTTTCGTGTGAAATTGAAAAATGGTCATGAAGTCTTAGCCCACATTTCTGGCAAGATGCGCAAGCGCTTCATTCGTCTTGTCATTGGTGACAACGTGAAAATCGAAATGTCGCCTTACGATATGGATAAGGCTCGCATCGTGTATCGCCTCTGAGCACGATGGCCCGGGATATTGTTTATTTCGACTTGGAAACCCGCCGCACCGCCAACGATGTGGGCGGCTGGGGGAACAAGCATAAGATGGGCATTTCTGTCGCGGTCACTTACAGTACCAAGCTGGGTGAATACCGCATTTTCCAGGAAGACGAAACATCTGACCTGATTCACCAGCTCACCCGCGCGGACCTCGTCGTGGGTTTTAACCATGTCAGTTTCGATTACGAAGTGGTCATGGGTCACACCATCTTTGATTTCCGTGATCAGGTCTTGGACCTAGATTTGCTGGTCGATCTAGAAAAGAAGCTGGGTCATCGCCTCAAGCTTGAAGCTGTGGCTGCTGCCAGTCTAGGCACTGGTAAAACAGCCGATGGCCTGGATGCTATTCGCTGGTGGCAACAGGGTAAGATGGCGGAGATTGCCGAATATTGTGCCTTCGATGTGAAGGTTACCAAATGCGTCCATGAATTCGGTGCCAAGAATGGCTTCGTCAAATATCATGATCGCAACGGCCGCGAGCAAAAGGTCGCTGTTGAGTGGAGCGTTGACTGAGATCGCTCAGGCAAGAGTCGCTTCAATGCGCTAGCGCCGTCTCAGCGTAACCAAAAGTGCGGCATGATCGCTGGCTGAAGGTTGGGTTACTTTTCTGGCTTCCACGACTTCCCAATCTCGGCCTAACCAAATTTGATCCAAGCTTAATAAAGGCAGTCCCATCGGCCAGGTTTCTTTAAACCCCTGCCCTGCCGCTTCTAAGGCATTGGTAAAATCAGCGCGGTATGCATCCAAATAAACGGACTCCAAAGGTGTGTTAAAATCACCCATCAAAATCGCATCGGAATTTCCCTGCGCATGGTCTCTAACTTCCTGGAGCTGATTTTGGCGCAGGTGAAAAGGATGCTGAAACACGTCCGCCACCACGACTGGAAAAGGTGGGCCTAGACCATTGACTTCGAATCGCGCAAAGGCCCCGATGTTCTCCAATTTACCACGCGCTCGATAGCGTGAAGGCACCTTGGAAAGCCAGAGAATACCGCGCGGCATCCACGCCGCTTGATAGCCGGGCAGCGCTTCCTCATAACTTTTGCACTTCGCCTCCATGTCTATTTTTCCAGGTTCCACAAAGCCGGCGAAATGAGGCTGAAATTCCTTCACCAGATCAATCATCCCTTGATGCAAACCTAGCGGTCGATCCAGATTCCAGAACATGATCCGCGCCTCGTTCGTGGTATCGCGTTTTGCGATTACTGGTGCTTGCGAGCGCCAGGAAGATTCTGCCCAGGTCCAGGATAAGACCAGACTGATCACCGCCATAAAAAACCGAGACTTCCAGCTCACTTTTGGCCAAACCATCAAGGTCACGGCTAAAGCCAGGAGCATCGGCTTGGGCATACCATAAAACAGCAAAGACAGCCCAGGCAGACGGTCTTTGATCCCATATTGTAGGAGCAGCCCAAAAATAAGCATCAGCCAACCCACCTTGTGAGTGAGTTGGAGCAGCTTGGTTATCATGATTGGCTGTAAAAAGGTTGCGGGCACTTTTGCCCGCAACGACGAACGTTCACATGAAGGCAGAAAGCCTTCAACCCTTCAGATTAAACTGCCCGTTCGAGCTTTTCGTCAATGCGGGCCACCAGCGTGTCCAAGACTTCGCTATTGCCAAAGCGCTTCAAAACATCAGCCAAGAAACCTTCCACGATGAGTTTGCGGGAATCGATGTCGCTGATGCCACGTGCCTTCAGGTAGAAAAGCTCTTCATCGCTGATGGGGCCACTCGTAGCACCGTGACTGCACTTCACTTGGTCGGCATTGATCTCCAAGCCGGGCAGAGAAGTGGCTTCCGCTTCGTCACTGTTCAGCAGGTTGCGGCAGGTCTGGTAGGCGTCGGTGTAATGAGCGCTTTCATCCACGGTGATGAGCCCGCTGAAAATGCTGCGGGACTTGCCATACAGCGCGTTTTTGTAAAGCAGATCGCTGGTGGCATGTGGGGCCATGTGGTTCTGCAGCGTACGCTGGTCCACGACTTGATCGCCAATGGGCATTGAGACGCTGAGCATGTCGCTACGGGCACCTTGACCCACAAGGTCGCTGACGGTTTCGCTGCGGCTGAACTCGGCACCGAGTTGCACCTGGAAGCTCTTCACATTGGCGTCACGTCTTGCCACGATGCTGGAAAGGTGCAGAGCCTGTGCGTCATCCGCCAGTTCCTGGCAGGCCGCGTAAGTGATGCGGCTGCCGGTGCCACCGACCAAGTCAGCAATAGCAATGCTAAGGCCACCTTCGCCATCCAGGCTGCGGTAATGGTCCACCACACTGACAGTAGCGTTATCACCGCTCACGATGAGAGTGTGCGGGAAGATAGCCGCGTGGTCACCGACGACCCAGTGGAAAACTTCGATCGGCTTTTCAATCTCAACATTCTTCGGCACCAAGATCACAATACCAGCCTTCACATGGGCCAGATGCAGGGCGGCAAATTTGGCTGAACCGAGAGTCATCTCACGCTTCATGAAGTGCTCCTTCAGCACGTCACCCTGGGACTTCAGCGCCTCGGCAAAGTTCACGCAGATCACCCCTTCAGGCAACGCATCGGTTTGTGACTCTACCAGCACATCATTGACGAAGACAAAACGCGCGGTGCGTTCCTTCAGGCCTTCAGAAGCAGCCAGAGCCTTTTGCGTTTGCTCCTCTGTTGCCGCCGCAGCAGGCGTGTGGGCAGCCAGTTCAATGTTTTTAGCATTGGAGTAGCGCCAGCTCTCATCCTTCACGCTGGGTGTGGGTAATTTCTGAAACTCATTCCAGGCCGCTTCAGACCGGGCCAGGAACCAGCCTGGAGCTGAGGTTTCATCACGCACAGGCGCAATGATTTCGAGACCGGAAGGAGCGGGAGAGTCTGGAGCTTCGGACACAGGAACGGGAGAGTGTTTGGGAGTGGGAGCGAGAGTGGCGGACATGAACAAAAAGTTTGATTGAATTAGCGGACGAAAGCGTCCGCGCTTCCGTGGGATCACCCCACGCTGCCTTCCATTTCGAGGTCAATGAGGCGCTTGAGTTCCACACTGTATTCCATCGGGAATTCCTTCACGAGGTCATTGATGAAACCGTTCACGCTGAGGCTCATCGCTTCGGCTTCACTGAGTCCGCGCTGCATGAGGTAAAAGATCTGGTCGGCACTGACTTGGCTGACGCTGGCTTCATGCTGAGTGGAGTGCTGGTTACCGCGCACACTGATAGCCGGGTAGGTGTCGGTGCGGCTATTGGTATTGATCAGCAGGGCATCACACTCGGTGTTATTCTTGCAGCCTTTGAGGTGCTTCGGAATGTGCACCAGACCACGGTAGGTGGAGCGGCCTTCACCGATGGAGATGGACTTCGAGATGACGTTGCTGGTCGTGTCGTCTGCGGCGTGTACCATCTTGGCACCCGTGTCCTGATGCTGGCCGCTGTTGGCCAGGGCGATGCTGATGACTTCACCACGGGCGCGTTTGCCCTTCATGATGACGCCAGGATACTTCATGGTTAGGCGACTGCCGATGTTGCAGTCAATCCAGCGCACTTCGGCGTCTTCATGGGCGATGCCGCGTTTGGTGACGAGGTTGAAGACATTGCTGCTCCAGTTCTGTACGGTCACGTATTGGATCTTCGCACCCTTCATGGCCACGAGTTCCACCACGGCGCTGTGCAGGGTCGCCGTCTCGAATTTCGGAGCGGTGCAGCCTTCCATGTACATCACTTCAGCGCCTTCGTCGGCGATGATGAGTGTGCGCTCGAACTGGCCGAACTGCTCCGAGTTGATGCGGAAGTAGGCCTGCAGGGGGTGCTTCACTTTCACACCTGGAGGCACGTAGATGAAGGAACCGCCGGAGAACACAGCGCTATTGAGAGCACTGAATTTGTTGTCGCCTGTTGGGATAACCTTGCCGAACCACTTCTTGAAGATCTCAGGATGCTTGTGCAGACCTTCCGTGCTGTTCACGAAGATGACGCCCTGCTCTTCCACCGCGGCTTTGATGTTGGAGTAAGCAGCCTCTGAGTCATACTGAGCCTCCACACCCGCCAGGAACTTACGCTCCTGCTCTGGGATGCCCAGACGGTCGAAGGTCTTCTTCACGTCTTCGGGCACATCGTCCCAGGAACGTTTTGGCTTCTGACCATCGGAGAGGTAGTAACGGAATTCGTCGAACTTGATGTTCTCCAAATCCTTCGTGGCCCAATGCGTCGGCATCGGCTTGCTCTGGAAGATTTTAAGCGCCTTGTGGCGAAATTCGCGGATCCACTCAGGATCGTTTTTGACATCAGCAATGAAGTCCACCGTCTTTTCGGTGATGCCAAAGCCGGAGTCGAACTTGTTGCGCTCTGGGAACGTGAAGTCCCCCACGCTATCAACCTTGATGTCAGAAATGTCGTTGTCTGGGGCGGTGACCATGATGGGAAAGTATTAAGTGTTCAGTTTTCAGTAAGCAGTGCAGATCAGCCGATCTTGGAATGCTTGGTTTTGGCGGCGATGAGCTGGAGGAAGCGGTCGTAGTCGGATTCGGAGGCGAAGGCGGCTTTAGAGAGCCAATGAAAGACTGCCTTTTCCCAGTAGATTAGTATTCCATCAGGACAGCTTACGCTCTCGGAAACGCGCTCCCATTCTGTTAACGAGTATGCTCCTTCTGAGGAGCACGCCGCTCCCTTTTCTTGAAAGTTCCAGCTTATTGCTTTGTGACCTGATGGCTTCTCCTTCAGGTATCGGCGAAGACGGCGCTTTGCCAGGTATTGATCAATGCGTGCTGCGAACAGGCTGAGGGCGATTACACAAGCAAAGGACACGGCGAAGGCTCGTGGATCGACAGTTTTTCCCGCACTGGTCGTGATGAAATAATAAATGGAAAAAACGATCACAACAGCGATCGGCCATTGCATCCACCCCTTCCACCTGAATCTCCGATTATGCCACTTGTGGCCAATCATCAAATCAGACAGATTCAGAGTTTGCGTCGCTGTAATCTCTTCGTTCATTCAATTGGTTAGGCCGCTGCGAGTAGCTCTTCCTTGACCCAGTCGTAGCCTTTTTCTTCCAGCTTAAGGGCCAGTTCTTTGCCGCCGGTGTGGACGATCTGGCCGTCGATCATCACGTGGACGATGTCAGGTTGGATGTAGTTCAGCAGGCGCTGATAGTGAGTGATGACGAGGAAACCACGGTCCTCGCTACGCATGGCGTTGACGCCACGGGAGACGACCTTGAGGGCGTCGATGTCCAGGCCGGAGTCAGTTTCATCCAGGATGGCGTACTTCGGCTCCAGCATCATGAGTTGGAGGATCTCGTTGCGCTTCTTCTCACCGCCGGAGAAGCCTTCATTGACGCTGCGGCTGGTGAAGCTGCGGTCCATTTCAAGCTGGTCCATGCGGGTGTAGAGCTGCTTGTAAAACTTGATGGCATCAATGTCTTCACCCTTAGGCAGGCGGGCTTTCAGCGCGGCGCGGAGGAAGTTGGCGTTGCTGACGCCGGGGATCTCATGCGGATACTGGAAGGCCAGGAACAGGCCAGCGCGGCTGCGGGCATCCACGGCCATGTCCAGAATGTTTTCACCATCCAGCAGGACTTCACCGCTGGTCACTTCATAGTCTTCGTGGCCGCAGAGAACCTTGCTCAGCGTACTTTTGCCAGAACCGTTGGGGCCCATGATGGCATGGACTTCACCGGGATTGATGGTCAGGTTCAGGCCTTTGAGGATTTCGCGACCAGGGATTTGAGCGTGGAGTGCTTTGATTTCGAGGGACATGAGGGGGATATGAAAAGGTTAAGCTTTAGCGGAACAGAAGGCACAGGTGCCGTGGATGGCGATCTCCATGCGGTTCACTGTGGTGCCAGCGGGTAGGTTCCAGAATTTGGCCGGGTCGAAGTCAGCCGCCGGATGCGCATCAATGACTTTGCCGCAGGTTTCGCAGTGAAAATGGACGTGCTCATGCAGATTGGCACAGTAGCGGGACTGACCGCGCTCCAACTGCACTTGGCGGATGAGTCCGTGGGTGGTGAGGTGCTCCAGGCAGTTATAAACCGTCGCCAGCGAAATGCTTGGGGAGCGTTCCTTCACCTTGGCAAACAGGTCATAGGCCGTTGGGTGGTCGTTGGATTCTGCCAGGGCCTGAAAGACTTCGCGACGATGCGGAGTCAGCCGGGCATCGGTGCCCAGCACGGCCAAACGGCAATCCAGCCCCGAAGGCTTGGAAGAGGAGCGTGTGGTAGGAGTCGCCATCGTTTTAGAATTAGAATTGGAATGATTCTAATGCATTGGATACGACTCCTCGGCAAGTATGGATTCGCGTGAACTGCAAAAAAGAGTCCGAGTTTTTTCCTGCCGTATCGGGCTAGGGCACACTTGCCCCTAAAGCTATTACAGGGTAAAAAAAGCGATGCTCTACCTGCGCCTTTCTTTAGTCCTTTTTCTCTGCTCGGGCCTCGGAGCGGCTAGAGCGGTGGATGAGAAAGCGGCTCCGTCTAAAAGACATGAGCAAGATCTGAGAAAGCAGATCTTACGGGATACCGCGCCATTGGAAAGGCGGAGCCAGGTAGTACTCAGTTATGCAGATGTAGTGGAAAAGGCGCGCGACAGTGTCGTAACGATTCTGGTCACCCGATCAAGACCTCCAGTGAAAGAGGAAGACAGAGAAGAAAATAATTTTGAGATCCTCCCCAAAAGTAACAGTGAGGATGAAGAGGAGGAGGATGAAAATCAGGGCAGTGGTAGCGGGGTGGTCTTTTCCTCAGACGGATGGATTGTCACGAACGCTCACGTCGTGAGGGACGCAGAAAAGATCCAGGTCCGTCTGCGCGGCCAAGATGATACATTGTTGGCAGTACTTGCTGGCATAGATACCGCCACGGACATAGCTCTGCTGAAGGTTGAACAGCCTGGGCTTTCCTCAGCTACTCTGGGAGACAGCAGCCAGTTGCGCCCGGGAGATGTGGTGCTGGCCATTGGTAGCCCATTCGGTCTGGAGC
This sequence comes from Prosthecobacter sp., assembly GCA_025869455.1. Taxonomy (GTDB): domain Bacteria; phylum Verrucomicrobiota; class Verrucomicrobiia; order Verrucomicrobiales; family Verrucomicrobiaceae; genus Prosthecobacter. Next base: position 7,686 of record JAOZVT010000230.1, on the reverse strand, counting down.
AGACCATTACGCTGGGGATCATCAGCGCCACTGGGCGTGGCACGTTGGGACTCATTGAAGGAGGCATGGAGGATTTCATTCAGACTGATGCTGCCATCAATCCTGGGAACTCTGGCGGGCCGCTGCTGGACGGTCTGGGGCGCGTCATTGGTATCAACACAGCCCGTTATTGGGGGGACAACATCGGCTTTGCGGTTCCCATTAATCTGGCTCTCAAAGTGGCCGGAGATCTGCACCAGTATGGTTGGGTTGTGCGTGGCTTTCTGGGTGTCCAGACCCTAGAATTAACACGCAAATTGCGAAAAGAACTGAAGCTCCCTCCGCGCACCCTGGGGGTGGCTATCAAAACTGTGGAGGTGGACGAAGCCGGGGCTAGGGCAGGAATACTGCCGGGAGATTTGATTCTGGAAGTCAACGGGTGCAGGGTGGAAAATGGTGCCCGTTTTCGATTGAGCCTCGCCAGCCTTCAACCAGGAGACACCGCCACTTTCAAGCTGCTTCGTGAAGGACAGCAGGTGACTCTTCAGGCCACGTTAGGGGATCCTCCAGAACTCAAAAAATCGCGCTCTCATGCGACTGTTGGTAATCTCGATACAGTCGAATGGGTGCCCGGTCTCAAGGTCGCTGAAATTAACCGAGACTGGAGAATGAAATTGAAACTTTCACCCCAGGTACAGGGATTGATCGTCACCCAAGATTTCAAAGCGGCAGATGGGAGCATCCGGCTGTCCGCAGGTGATCAGATCCTTTCGATCAATGGCAAACCTGTGAAGGCAATGAAGCAAGCGCAACTACAACTGGAAACCCTGAAGTCTTCGACTCTCCTGTTAAAAATTCGCAGTGCTGGAGAAGAACGACTTTTGGCCGTGTTGCGCCAGCCCTGACCTAACAAAATATTAATCCATGACTTCTTTGCTACGCTCTTCTTGTCTGGCCGCACTTATGTCGATGACCGCTGGCGCTCAGTCGCCGGAAGATTCCCCACAGGAAATGAAACTGGAGATTCGCTCTTCCTCAGCGCCAGCGCTGACGGGTTTTCTAGGTGACCCGGGAGTAGGGACACCTATACCCGCACGAGACTTAAGAATCGACTGGCATCCAAGCGGGCGTCTTTTTCTCTCTAACGACCAAACTTCAATACCTGCGAATGAGTCCCTCATTCAGGTCTGGAGCGCTCCTTTAGGGAAGACTCCAGCGAAGTTCAAGGGATATCTCAATGCCGCATGGGGTTGGTCATTTTCTAATCGCGGGGATGTGCTTTGTACTCAAGCTTACAGGCCCAATGAGAAGTGGCCTTACTATGATGAAAGGGAGTATGAGACTGTAAGTTGCTTCCGCTTCGCAGATGCTAGCAGGATCTGGAAAGTTTCTTTTAAAAAGACGATAAGATCCTAGCCACATGTTTCAGCAAGGATGACAAAAAAATTTTAGTGGCGGTAAGAAGCAGCAGCTTCTGCACACTGCATCTTCTTGATGCCGAAACCGGGCAGGAGGAAAGCCGGACAACACTTCCAGGAAGCAAGAGCCACTTTCCATCCTCTCGTTCGATCATCGCCATTGGCAGTGGTTTTGTCGTTCTGACCAAGCAGGATTTGGAAGCTTCAATCTTATACTACGTTCGCCTAGACCCGTTCGCGGCAGACCCGACTCCCTTTCAGCAGCTTACACTCGGTGGGTATGATCATATGCTGGTCAGCAAAAATGAAAAGTACTTGGTTCTGTTTGGCACCCGCGGTTATGAGGCGCTCTCCTTTCAAAAGTCAGGATGGCAGTCCTGCCTTGCTGATCAAGTTTTGGATATCTGGTCTCAGGACAACCGTTTCCTGAAGGCCGCTGCCCTATCTCCTGATAGTCGGTTGTTGTTTGTTGCAACATCATCCGAGTCCAAAGTCATTGACCTGGAAGCACAAAAACTGGTGATGGATCTGGGCACGGGTGCAGACGGTGCTAGCTTCTCCCCCGACGGAAACATCCTACTTGCTGGAGAACACAGCGGACTCGCAGCCTGGGAAACGCAAAACTGGACACGTCAGCCAGTCAACGAGATGCAGCACGACTGTCCTGTGATCAGAGTCTGTTTCCTGCCAGACGGCAAAAACTTGATTTCTCATGACCATAACGGGTTCATCATTTGGGATTTAGACAGTCGCAAACCCCGTGCTTTTTTAAAAGGATCGAGGGGAGAGGGGTTGTCCAATTTCACCCATTTCGCTTTTGCGAATCAAGGCAGCGACATCATAGCGGGTGATGGCTGGGATTATTTCCAATGGAGATTACCCGATCTTCAGAAACCTGTCCCAGCTATGCCAGAGCAGATAACCGCCACTCGGGCTTTTGGAGATCTGGCAAATCAAAGTGAAAAATGCAGCCGCCAGGAGATCTACGCAGACAGCACGGGTCAGCATTTCATCACGGTGAATGATCAAGGGGTTCAGTGGCGAGACATCGCAGCCCCCAACAGAATAAAAACGCTTTCTTCAATCAGAAAAGTCCGATTTGGTGCTGAGGCTCATGCGATGTTCTTGGATGAAGGTAAACTGTGCCTTCATGATTACGATGACAAGATGCACCATGTCGATATTAGCTCAGACCAGCTTACGACTGTGGTGGAACACAAGGATGTGTGGGCTCAGGGACTTTGGCTCCCAGGTCGGCGGTGTTATGTGGCCATCGCTCGTGAGGGCATCCAGTTTATTGATGCCCAGACTGGCGGAGTGATACAAACCTTGGTTAAACCCAAAGGATCGGCAACGACCAAGGACATGCGTTTCCAGAATGTATTTTGTATTGCTGTATCCAAAGACGAAAAGACAGCAGCGGTTTATATGCAAACCATCGGTGCCGGAGATGAAAGCCTAACGCTCTGGGATATTGATTCAGGTGAGTTGTTGGCCATCCAGCCTTTGCAGGACCTGGATATTAACTGCATCGATTTCTCTCAGGATGGCAAGACCATTGCCATTGGCCATAAAAATACTGCCATTTCACTTTGGGATGTCGGCTTGATATTAGAAAATAAACCGCAGGAGGGTGAAGAATCACCTGCCGTTGGAACCCGTCGGAAGCCATCCTACCGCTTGATGCTTACAAGCAGTCTGCCGCAGCAGAGCCTGTTAGACCTGCAAGGGAACCAGTGGACTTTTGCCACAGATGGTTCCCTGGGCATGGACTCGAGACTGCCTTCGTTTGGAACGCTCAAGGTGAATGGGAAACCTTTTGTCAACAAAGGGAGCCTATATTTCAAAAGGGATGGAGATGAAAAAGTAGCGGAGCCCTTTTCCATCCACAATGTCGGAGAAATCGAAGGGGGAGAAGTGTGGGTCGATCGCACCCTGGCGTTACCAAGGCTAGCCGGCGTTTACAAAAAAACAGTGCTGCAGGCTGTGGACGGCTTCACCAATGTCACGGGAGAAAACCTCAAAGCTGAAATATCCTTCCAGGTCAGGTTCCCTGCGGACAGCCAGGGACTCTTGAGCAGTGCTGACCAGCGAGTAAACATTCCCTCTGATGGTCGTTTCAGCATCACGGGAGAGGACCAGTGGATAGCAGCTGCTGGTTCCGGTAAGGCAGGTGAACCACTCGCCGCTATTCGAATTCACGGTTGGGTCCGTGCCTTCACGCCAGAGCTACATTGGAATGCGGAACAAAAACTTCTGACTGCCACCTATAACGTGGATATTCCTGCTGGGGAGACCCGCTGGCTTGTTCATGGTGTGGGCTTTGTTAACCGTTTTGCAGAAGGCAGTATTGATGCAGTAGAACCATTCCCGATGCATGCGGACATCGGCCATTACGTTCCTCCCGGCAATCGTCTCCAGGGTATTAACTTCGGGATCCCTGATCTTTGGAATCCAGAGCATCGGACCGGACCGTTTCCTTCGTTCATGTCTTGGTCTAGCGCCGATCCCAAACCGAGTCCCGAAAGTGATAGTCTTGGCTTTGGCTGGGAGACACAATCTGACCACAGCCGCCTTGGTGAGCTTGGGGCTACAAGCGTCTTTCAGGTGTGGATCGACGGCCATCCTACAGGATCGATCAACCTTAATAGCTTGTTACACTCCCATGTGAATGGAAAGCTTGTGATTCCCCCCACCGTCAGTCTTGGAGACCTTCCTTCTGGCATACGTTTGACGCGTAGAGATAGTGTGATGAAAGGCGGTGCCGCCACGGTCTGGTATGATCGGTTTTACAATGCTAATGAAGAGGCCAAGACCGCCCGAGTCAGCTACGTGACCACCTTCAAATCACCCGTGCTGGAAGTTTGGGACGCGACGGGTAAAAAACATGACCCGGCAAAACTAACAGGTTTCGCGACGGGTCTTGGTGGAGCCTGTGCCTTTGTGCTTGAAGGTAACCAGCAGCCAGCAACCCTGCTCGTCTTCAGCAAGGATGGTTCACCCCTAGTACCTTCGATTCGCTGGATGGGCCCGCAGGCCGTAGTTCTGGATTATGAGTTGAACCTGGAGTCAAAAAAACCTGTCTATCTGATTCACGGTGCCTGTCAGCGTCCGCTTAAGGCATTTGGTGGGCCTTCTGGGGCATTTACAGACTGGCTACCTCTGACACTGGAACCTCAGCCGCTGGCTCCTGGTGATTCGCCGCCTCCCGTTTTAAATTATCAAATCAACTCTCAGCCATGACACGCTCCCACGCCGAAGATCTCCCCTGGACCTCTCAATCTTCCCCCAAGGGTCAATATGGGGTGCAGCGGCGGGCTTTGTCTCAGGCGGCAGGTTGCCCCAAGGACACGGGAACCTGGGGCGGCGGGCACCCCTTTGAGGTCGAAATCCATCGGGTTCCTCCAGGGAAGAACAATTTCCCCCTGCATGAACATTCGGCCCAGTGGGAGGCCTATTACATCCTTTCAGGGAAAGGCCAGTTTCGCGGCCCAGACGGCTTGGAATCCATTCAGGCGGGCGACTACCTTGTGATTCCTCCAGGAGACGCCCACCAAATCATCAATGACAGCGCCACTGACCTGACTTTCATCGTCATTGCCGACCAACCACAGGCGGATATCATTCACTACCCAAACTCAGGTAAATGGCTGCTGAAGCCCCAGCGGAAAGTCTTTGAAATGAAAGAGGCGGACTACTTTGCTGGAGAGGAGTAACAGAGCTGGGCACAAAAAAGGCGTTGCACGTGTTAAGCGCAACGCCTCCAACAGGGCAGAATAGGCCTTACTGCTGCGGTGCAGGCTCGGCTGGTTTCACCTCTTCAAGGCTTGGAGTCGCCGGAGGAGAAATGGGAGTCGGCGTAGGCGTTACGGCGGGCAGTGTGGTGATGATGGAACTGCCCGGCGCAGGTTCCCCAGCGGGAGTTGGCGTAGGGCCATTCGGATCATCAGGAGCCAGTGCAGTCGCCTCAGCCGTCTTCTGAGCGGCATCGGCAGCTTCAGCTTTGGCCTTCGCCAATTTCGCGGCATTTGCCTTGGCCTTCGCGTTCGAATCTTTCAAGTAAGTCGCATAGTCTGGCCCCTTGCCCACGATGGTCACCGGAGTGCCCACCACGACGTTTTTGAAGATGGTACCTGCAAATTTAGACGGCAACCGGATGCAGCCGTGGGAGGCGCGGCGGCCAGGACGCGGGATGGGGCCAATGTGCATGCCCACACCATCATTGGTTAGGCGCATGAAATACGTCATCTTAGCCGCTTCAAATCGCCCGCCTGGAGGCAGCAAATCGCGCCCTTGTTTGAAGTCGGAGTTGATCAGCTTGCCATTGGCGTCATAGCCCTTGCCATAGAGGTTGGAGACTTTATCGGATATCTTTTCAATGATCTTAAAATCCCCCGTCGGAGTGGGAAAGCTTGTGATCCCCGTGGCTACATAGGTCCAGCCGATTTCATCATCGTTGTGGTATAAATGAGCGATCTGTTCGTCCACATTGATCTTAATGGACGTGATGGTTTTCCCTTCGCCATGCCATTCATAAAGCCCCGTCGGCTTTTTAGCCACTTCCGGTGCGGGCGGTGGCGGCTCAGGGGCCGTTTGGCAGGAGGTAAGCCAGAGCGCTGCCACCAAAGCGGTGGACTGAGCAGCAATTCGCAGAAAGCGGGGGATGACCATACACCCATACTACGCTCAGGAATCCAGCGGCTCAAGGCTCAGCATGAGCCATCGTAAATTTTAAGCAAATTGCACGGTGCTGAAATAATGTGGACCGCCCCAAACTCTTTCAATTCGTCCACGGAGCGAAAGCCCCAATCCACACCGATACCCAGCATGCCAGCATTTTTGGCAAAAGCCATGTCAATGCCAGAGTCTCCCACGTAAGCACATTCATCCGTGCTGAGGCCCAACAAAGCAGCAGCTTCTTGCGCCCCAGCGGCGTCCGGTTTGCGTGGCACTTCGTCACGTTGTCCCAGGATGAGATCAAAAAAATCTTCACCGAAAAAATGCTCCGTCATGGGCACGGTGAAGCGGTGGGCCTTGTTGGAAATGACACCTACTTTGAGTCCCCTTTCTTTTAAAGCGACCAGCGTTTCCATGACTTGCGGATAAGGCCGGGTCTGTTCCTGCCACAGTGTGTCATACAGCGCTCGGTATTCTTCCGTGCAGACACGGATCAGCTCCGGATGGCGGGCAGATTCGGGCAGGGCACGCTCCACCAGCTTTTCCATGCCGTCCCCCACCATTTGTTTGAAGACCTCCACATCGCAGCGCGGGTACCCGCGCGCATCCAGCATCCGATTGATGGATTCAGCAATATCTGCCAGGGAATCAATCAAGGTACCATCGAGATCAAAAATGAAAGCTTTCAGCATCCCTTTTGATGGCGCGGAATGCGCGAGACTTCAAGGAATCACCAACCAAGACTTTTAGAGATCAACTCGCTCAGGCTTAGGCGTCGGTTTTTCATGTTTGATAGGCGTAAGAAACTCAGAAGCCTCTTCGGTATAACCAAGAGTAAGATAGCGTTTGTTAAGCAGCTTGGCTATGGGTTCTTTCAGCGTCGGATGCAGGCTCTCCATCATCATTTCCCAATTGGCTCGGTTTTTCTCCCCACTCCAGAGTTTGAAAAATTGCATGAACTCGATATCGCTAAAATTTCCGCCACAAAAGGCCTCCACTATTTTTTCGCCACTCTCGGCAATAAACCCATCTTCCATCGGCAGCGTCGTACCTTCACTGAAGATGGCCATCATCAAAAGCTTCATGCCTTCATGGGCCAGCTCGCGGGCTGAAGCTGTTCGGAGAATATAATGCTTGGCAAAAGTTTGGCCGCGTGGCCCTTGCAGAGATTTGTTGAGCGCCTTGGCAAAGAAATCTCCCGTCAGAGATTGAATGACGGGTCCCAGCCAATCTTCCCTTGATACCAGCGGATGTGACTTTCCTAATATAGCCGCAATCCATTCCGTGGCCTGCGCAGTCGTCCAGCTTTGATCTAGGCTCCGCGCTAGAAATTCTGAATGCAGTTTTTGCTGGGAACTATCCGCAATCCCATCCCCTGCATCCACCGCTTCGACCGCCCGTTTCCAGTCTCTTTCACGTAGCTTTTCATTACTTTCAGACAGTCCCTTGATCAACCAAGCCTCCAAGCGATGGCGCAGCATCACCCGGGGATCTGTGATCAGCTCCGTCAGTGTCTCCCGGTGACCCTTCTTCAGCGGTAGCTTCTGACGCATTTCATGGCGAATGTCCTCCAGCTTGGGGATGGCCAGAGCTGGCATATGGTTTCCTTTCA
>JAOZVT010000229.1 GCA_025869455.1 Prosthecobacter sp. | reverse complement strand
GGAAGAGCAGCCCTGGAATTTAGCTATTTATGCCACGATACACGTCTGGGGTGAAAATCGGGATGAGGATGGGTCTGTTGTGTTTTACCGAGATCGTCACGAAGGGCCAGAAGTAGCTGCTCATTTCTTACATCCGCCTGTGGCTCAGATGTTATACCACTCTTCTATTGGCATGGGTTCAGCTAGGTTTTACCATATCATCTGGCCACAAGGATCAGGAGCCTATTCATGGCGTAAAGCTAAGATTACATTTGAAGCTCTCGCTTTTTCTGGAGATCAAATTGAACCCTACGAGGAAGGGACATTTCGTTTTCCAGTCGAGATCACCGTGGGTTACATATCGGATGAAAGCTATGAACTCAATAAACCTGTTAAACCAGTTAAGACCAAGACGCTGAGGATCGGCCGCAATGGTGTCTCTTATACTTTTGAACCTCCGCAACAGAATGTGTTTTATCGACCCCTGGTCGTGGCGGCGCGTCGTCTTTAAGGCGGATGAAGCCGCTGTTGCAGTTCCAGTTCCGGGGCACTTTTGCACCCGCCGTATCAGATGGCACGCTAGTGGTGTCGGCTAAATGTGATTTGGCCGCTACTCCGCCTTTTCTGCGCGGCGGAGCCAGGCTGCGGCGATGGATTCGTCTTTGACCAGACCGCATAGACCTTGTTCATAAAAACGGCCTAACGAACGTTGCGCTGTGGGTAGTCCTGACTCAGCGGCTTGCTTCAGCCAATAAACGGTTAGGAGATCATCTCGCTGCACGCCATCTGCGCGGTAGTAGCATTGGCTCAGGAGAAATTGTGCTTTCACATGGCCTGACTCGGCTGCCATCATGAGCCACTTGGCCCCATCCTTACCAAAGCTTTTGTCTGGGAGTTGTCTGATGATGGCTCTTTGATAGGCCTCTTCTCCCTGGTCATCTTGGGTCAGTTTTGGCGTTTCCGGCTGAACCATCGGTTCCTCTGTTTTGAGTGAAAGTCCCTTGAATGGCTTGGGTTGGTTTTCGGCTACGGAGGATTCCGGGATGGGGGCCGATTCTTGGGGCTTAGGGGGGGAGACTGTAGGCGGCTGGGGGGCTGCGGGGACGGCACTTACTTCGGGAATTTTTTGTGGCTTTAAAGGAGGCAAAGTTGGAGGTACGTAAGGCCTGGACGGAGGTGCATTCTCCGGCGTCGAGGTGGGTCCATTTAGGGGCCATTCAGAGGCGAGGAATGAGTTTTGTATTTCTCGGGAATGTTTTCTGATCCATGTCAAAGAGGCATCAGCTAGCGCTGTGAAGATGGATGTGGTCACAAGGATACGGACGACGGAACGATTTAATCTCCAACAAAAAAATCGGATGGTGGGATCCTTGGTGGCCGTGGTTTTCGGTATAGGTGGTGCTATCGCGGCAGAGGGCTTTGGCACAGGGGGCGGTGTGGCTGCTGTGCGCGGGGGCAAAGGCGGCGGTGTGGCTGCCGTGTTTTGAGGCAAGGGGGAAAGTGTGGCTGACTTCAGTGAAGGCGATGGCGCTAGCGTGATGGGGGTCTGTTTGGGCAAAGGCGGAGGGATTTCAGCCAGGGTTTCGGCAAAGATGACCTGCAATTCTTCCCACTCTGCCATGC
>JAOZVT010000228.1 GCA_025869455.1 Prosthecobacter sp. | reverse complement strand
GCTCAGATGCGGATGACGTGATGCAGGAAGTGGCACTCGTGTTATGGGAAAAGTTCAACGAATTCCGCCCCGAAGCCGATTTTCGCGCCTGGGCTTATGGGATCGCTAGATTTAAAGTCTTGGCTTGGCTTCGCGACAAAGGGCGTGATCGTTTAGTCTTGAGTGAGGAGGTGGTGGAAATGATGGCTGAAGAAACCACTCAAGACGATTCACGTCTGCACCAGCAACGTCAGGCCCTTGAGCGCTGTTCACAGAAATTAGCCCCCGATCAGCGGGAACTTTTGATGTTAGCTTATCAACCAGAAACCAGCATTCAGCAGGTAGCAGAAACAAGTGGCCGAAGCGTCCCAGGTTTCTACCAATGGCTGCACCGCATTCGCCGCTTATTGTTAGACTGCATACAACGTGAAATAGGAAAGGAGGAGGCACAATGAATCTAGATGAATTGGCCAACCGTTATCTAGACGGAACTGCAACGGCTCAAGAAGTGGCCGAATTAAATGAGCTGTTGCAATCACAACCGAGCGCCCGCCGCACCTTTGCAGAGTGGGCCAATCTTGACTCCGCTCTGGCAGAACAGTCCGCTGGCTGGGAACACCCTAAAATAGCAGTCAAGCCCCTTCGCCGTCGGATGCCACAGGTTTGGTTAGCCGCAGCTGCCTGCCTAGCCTTGGCCTTACTCATCTTCGCTTGGCAGCAAACGCATCAGATCACGGCCACCGTCACCCAAGGCGTCGGTCTCAATGATTTGTCTCAGGGCATGACCGTGCAGAATGAATCCCACCAACTCACCGTAGGCACCGTAGAATTTCTCACAGTGCGTGGCGCACGCGTGGTGATCGAGGCTCCCGCCTCCTTCCGCTTTGAATCAGCTCAACGACTGCACATGCTGCGGGGACGTGTGGCCGCTGATGTCCCTCCAAGTGCCAAAGGCTTCACGGTCATTACTCCCACAGGTAAAGCGGTGGATTTAGGCACCAAATTTGGTGTCGATGTACCAGCCGTGGGCGAGGCGGAAATCCATGTCTTTCAGGGTGAAGTCATCGCGCAATCCTCCAATGGTGGCAAACGCCACAGCCTGCGTGATGGCGAAGCCTATTCCCTAAAATCTGGTGCCGGAGAGAGTCGCGAGATTCGTTCAGCGGCGTTTATTCGTCCCGATGAAATGGCCTCATTAAGCGCTGGCTTTGCCGCAGGTCAAAGGGCGCGTTCAGAAGCCCTTTTGAAAAAGCTACGCGCCGATCCAGCACTCATCGCACTACTGGATTTCGAAACGCCTGAACCACTCCCTGGAAACTACCGCATGGTGCAGGGACGCTGGCCCGGTTCTCAAGCGCCTGAATTTGTCCACGTGGGGGACCACATGAAATTGGACATCGGCGGAAATCACGCTTGGCCTCAACTCACCCTCGCCGCTTGGGTACGGTTAGACCGTTTAGGGGCACCTTATCAGTCTCTCTATCATACCGACGGTTGGGATGAAGAAAAACCGGGGCAAGTGCATTGGATCATCAATCGCGACAGCACCATGAGATTGGCTTTAAAGCTTAACACACTGGCCCCTGGTTCGACAGAAAAGCAGGGCTTTCCTGACTCGCTGACC
>JAOZVT010000227.1 GCA_025869455.1 Prosthecobacter sp. | reverse complement strand
ACTGAGTAGAAATGGTTGTTCTTGAATTCTTACGAGGGGGCCGCGTGAGTATATGAACACCTATTCATTGAATAGTCACGGAAAAGGAACATCTTCGGACAACGAATATGTCGAGTATTATTGCAGCGTCTTCGATCGCGCAATTTTGACGAAGTCAAAATTGCATATGAGTACCAACGTTTTGATCCGACTAACGAGGAGACGATTATGCCGAATAGTGAAGTGGTTTTTGCGGAATCTGACGATTCAGATATCAAGATGTCGATCGATATTCGAGACATCCCTGTTCGAGAGAAAGTTTTTCGAGGGTTTCGCCGTTGGGCGTGGACCATCCGTGGAGGTGCAAAAGAAGTTCTTTTTATAGACAACATTTCGCTACGAATTCGAGAGGTTACACCCGACTCATTCCCAAGGTACACCGAACTCACACTTTTCTACAACTGGGCCTCCGTGTGCAATGAAGCAACGCTCGCCGCAGTAGTTAAATATTATGCAAGGGGTGCAAATCCTGGGGATTGGATTTTGCTCTACGAACGTCCGTTCCAAGCTTATGATCACTCCTGCGGAAAGGGGAATATTGAATTCACTCAAAACTGGGGAAGTCGGGAGTTCTTTGACGAGATCAAGGGCGTGAGCATTGAATTCCCGAGATCTTTTGAAATGAGCGACCCGCCTTGTGATGAATAAGCTTAGCACTTGACAAAACTCTGGAGCACAAGGCCACGGACCGTATTCTATTATTAATTAAATCAAACTCTGCACGCCACGGAAAGTGAAATTTTTTGCCTTGACACGATCACAGTTTTTCGAAATAGATTTGATTCACGATTCCTTAAATTAGTATTTACTTGGCGAGGTGCCTTTAAAATTTTTACTTAGGCATTTTGGTTTATCGTGTCATTTCCGTAGGAGAAAATCATGAGGACCAAGCTTTCCATCATTAGCGCGGCTATTATTTCCTCTGGTTGCGCAAGCCATATCGAAACAGTTCGAATCAATCCCGAGACGCTTCAGGTAACAGGACCAGGTATTAATGGGGTGATTTATTACGAACCTAAACTAATTAAGTTACGCCATGAATTTACCCAGTTAGTGGATAAAGAGAAAGGCCTATTGGGCACCTCAGATGCAGGCACATGCAAGCGAGTGATTCAAAAGGAAGAGATCATTACCCTACCGGACTACCAAAACCCTCGGGCCCTTCTCCACAAGCCATCGTGGTTTTCCTCAAGCGAGTTTGGCGTCACATTGAATAACGGAGTGCTTGTTTCTGTCACATCGAAATCAACGCCCCAAACGCCTCAAATTCTAGAGCAGATTGCCGCGCTCAAAGAGGTTGACATTCTTTCCCCACCCCAAACCGCCGCGTGCAACGCGGGGCCGATCGTAACAAACCGAGAGGTTTTTAATTTTTAGAACAATGACAATTGAGCTTGCCCCCGAAAGACGTATCCCTTGCTGAGTGATTCACAATGCAGGCAAGGAGAACGGAAATGACGAAGGCGAATGCGGCGCCGAGGGCGCGTTACACATTGGAGTTCAAGCAGGAAGCCGTGCGTCTGGTCGAGAGTGGGCAGAGCATTGCCGGGGCAGCCAGAACCTTGGGCG
>JAOZVT010000226.1 GCA_025869455.1 Prosthecobacter sp. | reverse complement strand
ATCTTCAGGCGCTAGGGTGACTAGAAGGTCACTCTTCGCGGCTTTGGCTGAACTGCTGAGTCTAAATAGAGTGCTGAAAAGCTTGTCCAAGTCATGATCCGTGGCGGTGGCCAATTGCATGTCATTTAGCAAAATGGCCCCGGAGTTTTGAATCACGACTTTTTGTTCGTCAGGTAGTTCCAGGGGTTCGTCCTGTTCGACGGACCCTGGCAAGCCGAGGTTGATATCAGCTTCTGGCTTGAGGGGCTTGGCCGTTACCATGAAGAAAACCAGCAGCAGGAACACCATGTCAATCATGGGGCCCATTTGCATCTCCACCGCTGTGGACTTGGTTTTACGTCGGCGTTTCATTTGCTGTATGTGCCGAAGATGACGTTGATGGCTCCAGATTCGCTGGCCAGTTTCATGAAGGCGCGAATGCGTTTGCCGGGTGTGTTTTTATCCGCGCGCAGGTAGATCTTCAGAGGCGGATTGGCTTTGAATCGACCTTCGAGGTACGTTTTCATGTCCTCATCCGTGAAGCTTTTGTCCCCGATGTAGTAGATGCCCTTGTCATCCAGATTGATGATGTCCCGGTTGGAAATGTCCTCTGGCTGCATGGCGCTGATGGCCGTGGGTAGGGCGATGTTCAGCTTTTTCTGTTCCTTGCTGAGCTTGGAAGTGACCATGAAAAAGATCAGCAGCAGGAAGGTGAGATCAATCATCGGCGTGATGTTGAACCCGACTTCGTCGTGGCTGATTTTTCGGCGGCGCATGGGGGTGTGAATGTGGGATGAAGATGCTGGGCTCTACTCGGTTTCACTGCCGGAGAGTTTGACCTCACCAGAAAGCACCCCAATGAGGAAAGAGGCATTCCGTTGCACTTCGGCGATGATGCCCATGAGCTTGTTGCGGAAGAAGAAGAAAAAGAACATGGCCGGAATGCCCACGATCAAGCCGCCTGCGGTGGTGATCATGGCCTCGCCGATACCTCCCGCAAGGTCTGCGGGTTCACTCTGTCCCATCTTAAGTTGGTTGAAGGCAGTGATCATGCCTGACACCGTTCCATACAGTCCAATCATGGGCGCAATGGTGGCAAAGACATTCAGGTAATTGATCCACATCGTGTAGCGGGTTTCTTCTGAATCGAGCGCCTCACCCGCAGTTTCCTCCATCGAAACTTTGTTGGCTTGATCGCGGTCAAAATTGACTTTGAGGAGTGCAGAAGAAAGCACTCGTGTAATGCTGCAAGGGTTGGCCAAACAGAACTGGTAAGCGGCACCAACATCCTTTTTCTGCATGGAATGGGTCAGCGCATCCACCAGCTTTTTTGGGGTCATCTTACTGGAGGAGATATTCAGAAAACTGAAGACAGCCACCGCTACCGTGCCGATTGAAAAGACAAGCAGGAGATGCATGGTCCAGCCGCCTTGCTGATAGAGGTCTAACAAAGAGGTGGAATCTACCAATTCGGGGGTGGGTGCCGGGGCTGGTTCCTGTGCTGATAGCAGGCCAGTGCCTGTCAGAAACATGGCTAAGAGGAGACGTCTAAAGTTCATGGTTTCGTGGTGGATGATGGAGAGGGTTCGAGGGCGGCGGCGAGAGGTTTGGCCAATTGGGCTTGCGGGGTGCCTGG
>JAOZVT010000225.1 GCA_025869455.1 Prosthecobacter sp. | reverse complement strand
TCCCACCCCTCGTCGGTATTTTCATCAAACCTGGGGTCGTCCCCGCAGCGAATGAGAAGGCTCTGCCCCGCTACAATCGCAGCCATGAGTATGACAGCGTCACGGATACTTATTCGACGTTTTTGCTGGATGAGTTCCTGCCCGCGATTGAAACAAAACATGGGCTAAAACTGAGTCGCGATCCCAATCAAGCCGCCATCTCCGGCAATAGTAGCGGTGGTATCTGTGCCTACGTGGTGGCATGGCATCGGCCAGACCGTTTCCGCCGCGTCTTCACAGGCGTTGGCACGTATGTCGGCATTCACGGCGCTGATCGGCTGCCCGTGCTGGTGCGTAAGTTTGAGCCCAAACCCCTGCGTGTCTTTCTGCAAAGCGGCACCCATGACAACAACCTCTACTGCGGTGACTGGTGGATGGCGAACCAAACCATGGAACGCAGCCTTTCCTGGGCAGGTTATGAAGTGAACCACGCATGGGGTGAAGGTGGGCATAACCAAAAGCATGCCAGTCAAATCTTTCCAGAAGTGCTCCGCTGGCTGTGGAAGGATTGGCAAACAAACATCGAGGTGAAAGCCAATGTGAAGGGGGAGTCGAACTGGAAAGGCTATGAGGTGGTGGAGGCCGGCGAATGGCAGAAAACCGATCTTGGACAAGGTCGCTTCCTTCAAGTGAATGCTCTTGGGGTCGTGGCTGGTACCGATAAACCCAATGCCCGCGCCGTGAATGAAAAAGGCATCAATATGGATGAATTCCCAGGCCAACATGCCCCGTCATTCACCACCCTTTCCCCAGATCAAAGTCAACTGTACGGCAGCCAGGAAATGAGCAACTATGTCTATGCGATTCAGGTCAATCCTGATGGCTCAAGCCAATTCCCACAGGCCTTCTTTCAGTTGGAGACCAAAATGAGCAGTCGTGAACCTGAGATTGCAGAGGCTGGTGGCCTCTGCGTGGATGCTGAAGGGCGGCTTTATGTGGCCACTTCATTAGGCATCCAGGTTTGTGATCAGGCCGGACGCGTGAACTTCATCATCCCAACACCCAAGCCTGCTTTTGATGTGTGCTTTGGCGGCAAAGATCTCCGTGAGCTTTACATTGCCTGTGGTGACGCTCTCTACAAACGGACCATGAAAGTTCAGGGTGTCGTAAGTGAGGGGCAAGCTCCGATCAAGCCCGAGAAACCGAAGCTATAAAGCTTAGTGGATGCGGGTCAGAAGGAGGTCCGACTGGCCCAAGCCAAACACTTTATTTCTGGGAACGGATGGGCAAGGGGCAACGATCAGTTAGAACGACCGTTGCAGGCGCAACGGTGCTACTTTAGAGGCTGTGCACGTAGGTCAGTTGAGCCTCAACTGACTCCGGTGCAGCCCGAAACTCAACCCGTACTGCACGTCCTTCCTGACTCCCACGAGGCAAGATTTGCAAGGGTCAGCGATGCGCGAGAACGACCGTTGCAGGCGCAACGGTGCTACTTTTAGAGGCTGTGCACGTAGGTCAGTTGAGCCTCAACTGACTCTGGTGCAGCCCGACGCACAACCCGTTCCGCACGTCCTTCCAGATTCCCACGAGGCAAGATTTGCAAGGGTCAGCGATGCGCGAGAACGACCGTTGCAGG
>JAOZVT010000224.1 GCA_025869455.1 Prosthecobacter sp. | reverse complement strand
CTCTTCCGATCTCGTGAGCGCGGTGGTGTGGCTTCCACCTTCTTGGCGGAGCGTATTACGCCAGAGACCTTGATTCCCGTTTTTGTCAATCACGGCAAGGGGTTTCGCCTTCCTGAGCCGGAAGAAGAAACCCCTATTATCATGGTTGGGCCGGGGACGGGTATCGCCCCCTTCCGTGCTTTCTTGCAAGAGCGCAAAGCGACTTCGGCCAAAGGGAAAGCTTGGCTGTTCTTTGGTGAGGTCAGCAGCAGCACCTGCTACTTCTACAAGGACGAATTTGAAGCCTATTTGGCGGATGGCACCCTGACGAATCTGACCACCGCCTGGAGCCGTGATCAGGCTGAGAAGATTTACGTTCAGCACAAGCTGCTGGAAAACAGCAAGGAGATCTTTGCTTGGTTGGAGCAAGGAGCCATTTTCTATGTCTGCGGAGACGCCTCCCGTATGGCCGTGGATGTGGACAAGGCTTTGCACACGATCATTGAGCAAGAAGGCGGTAAGACCCCAGAGGAAGCTGTGGAATACATGACAGCCTTCAAGGAAGCCAAGCGCTACCGCCGTGACGTTTATTGATTCGGCAAAGGAAGTCTAAGGCTTCCTCGTCTGTCGTTTTTTTCATGCGCTCCATTTGATGGAGCGCATTTTTTTGATTCAGATCAATGGAGCAAACCGGAAGAAGTTAGCCCTCAATACTGGAGAGAAGGCTTTTAGGCGGCAACGTCCACTTGCCCTTGTGAAGAATTCAGAACAGGGAGGGGCCCCGTTTTGGACACATAGCGTGGCTTTTGTGCCTCCTTCTTCATGCCGCCGATCAGGACCACGCGGATGGTGTCCAAAAGAATCAACATGTCAAAGACCACCCCGGCATGCTTTAGGTAATAAAGGTCATACTCCAATTTGCAGCGAGCATCATCGGTGGTGGACCCATAGGGGTAGCTGACCTGCGCCCATCCCGTAAGACCAGGGTGGATCATGTGGCGTTCTTGATAGTAGGGAAGCTCTTCTGCTAAGGTGGCGACAAACGCTGGCTGCTCAGGGCGTGGTCCCACGAATGACATATCCCCCAAGAGGATATTAAAAAGCTGCGGGATCTCATCAATGCGGTATTGGCGCAAGAGCTTGCCACCAGGAAAGACACGCGGGTCTTTCGTGCCCGAGGACCATTGGGGGCCATCTCTTTCCGCATCCGTGCGCATGGAACGGAGCTTGAAGATTTTGAACTTTTTACCAAAACGGCCAATGCGTTCTTGAGTGAAAAATAAAGGCCCCTCAGGAGAGAAAAGTTTCACTACGAGCATTCCTGTTAGCAAAGGAGGTGACAATAGAACTAGCAAAGAAAGGGAGGTGAGGACATCAAACATCCGCTTCATTTTGCGGAAATAGAAGTCACGGGGGGCACTTTCTGAGTGCATCAGCCATTCATTGGTCACCAAATGCAGAGGGACATATTGCAGATACTCTTCACATAGGCTGATGAGTGGCGTGCAGGTCATTCCTGAATATCGCAACTGTCTTAGCAGAGGTCTTGAGTATGGATCCTCCAGCCGCCAATCAGAAAAGACAACTCGGTCAATCTTATTGCGGGTAATGACGGATGCAGCGTGTTTGAGTCTTCCT
>JAOZVT010000223.1 GCA_025869455.1 Prosthecobacter sp. | reverse complement strand
ATCCACCTTGGCCTGCTGCACATCCGCCCCAATGATGCCATGCCCCTGCTCCGCCAGACACCCTGCGGTGACCGCTCCCACATACCCCAGACCAAAAATACTGACGTTCATACCTGCACTTAGCACAGGTCTTCATCTGCCGACAAGCTCTGAAAAGCAGAGACGAACTTCACTCCTTCTTTCCCAGAATGCTCATCACCACGAAACCCATCATCAAGCCACCGATGCAGACGATCCAGAAGTTGGCCGGGGTGTCGGCTAGTTTACTGTGAATCTCCATGCCGAAGATGCTGGCCAGGGCTGTCAGGGGTAGAAAGAGTGCGGCTAGAAGGTTCAGTCGATGTGCTGTCGAGGCCATTTGGCGGGCCGTTGCTGCTTGAGATTCGGCTTGCCTAGCGACGGTGAAGTTTAGGCCAAACTGAGCATCCTGCAGGAGCAACTCGGCATTCCGTTCTATTCCTGCCGCCTGATCTCGTAGGTTAATCAGTTCACGTTCGCCTTTCAGCATCTCGCGGGCCTGCTGCATGGCCCGGTGTAACCCACGGGAGGTTCGTAAAACAGGGGCCAATTTCTCCAAGACAGTATGATATTCCGTGGCTGTCTGGGCTAAGTTTTCAGCTTGTTCTAACTCCACCAGTTTGTTGTCAAAGGAACGCATGTGATCTGCCAAGCCTGCTAGGCCATTGCCCTGGAGATTGGTTTTCCACTCGCCTTCGGGGCTCCGCCAAAACAGGGCCGCTTTACGCAGGTGCTCATCTGGCAGGGGTAATTGATGCAGGATGATGAGGAGATGCCCTTCCTCAAACATGGCGCGTTGAGGTCCTGATTCGCGACCCAAGCGGTTACGGATGGAATCAGGGATGGCCCACAGCTTCGGGAGAATGCTGGTGTCAGGTTTCATAGACGCCGCATTTTAGCTCAGGGCCGATGAGTAGGGGAATACAATTTCACGCCAAGATTCTCCCTTTTGCCGTCTGCCAGACGTAGAGAAAGCCATGCGCCACCTTGTCATCATCTTGGGAGATCAGCTCGACCTCCAATCTTCTGCCCTGGATGGTTTTGATCCGCAGCAGGACCGGATATGGATGGCGGAGGTGGCGCGGGAATCCACCAAGGTGTGGGTCCACAAGGCCCGCATTGTCACCTTCCTGGCGGCCATGCGGCACTTTGCGGAGGAACTGAAAAAGGCCGGGCTGCCCGTGGAATATCACCGCCTGGAAGATCCACAGAATCAGGGCGACTTCATCGTGGAGCTGGAGGCGACGGTGAAACGGCTGAAACCGCAAAAGCTCATCCTGGTGGAGCCGGGCGAGTGGCAGGTGCGCGAAGATTTCCGCAACGCGGCCAAGCGGTTGAAGGTGGAAATAGACGAGCGCGAAGACCGGCATTTCATGGCCTCTCATGCGGATTTTGAAAAGCATGCCAAGGGACGCAAAGGCCTGCGCATGGAGTTCTTTTACCGGGAAATGCGCACCCGCCACGGCATCCTTATGGAGGGCGGAAAACCTGTCGGGGGAGAATGGAATTTCGACAGTGAGAACCGCAAGAGCTTTGCCAAAACTGGCCCGCCTTTGCATGCGGCACCGCGTCGGTTCCCGCCAGATGCCATCACTCTGGA
>JAOZVT010000222.1 GCA_025869455.1 Prosthecobacter sp. | reverse complement strand
CAGAACTCTTAGTGCAGAACGTGGAAGGTATCCATGCTTCTACGTATGATATCAATCATAACATCAACGTGGTTTATAACCCAACCCAGACAAAACGACTTGGGATTGATGGAATGACCAATGCAACCTTGGTAGCCTACAATGGCAATGTGACTCTCAATGATAACTTGATCCTCCTCATCCGTGATACGTGTATTTCGGCTGGAGGTGAACAGTCATATGTGAACTTTAACGGCAGCTTTATGGATGGTTCTGTTACCAGTGGTAATCTACTGGTGCAGACAGATGATCCTGATACGAGTCTTAACAATCAAACCTCTGGTCGTGGTTTTGGTTATGCCGTTCTGAATGGGGATAACAGCGGTTGGACTGGGGATATTACTATCAGCAACAATGCGGTGTATAATCAGGACACAACCGCCATTCTCCGCTTGGGCAACTCGAAGGCACTCACGGCTGCCAATGACGTGATCATGAACTACAACTCCATTCTGCAAGCAGGTGGGCAAACGGTCACTATCGGAAGTCTGACCACCCAAGGCGGTGTGGGCAATTTTTATGGAGACGCCGGGACGATGTCTTCCAGCACCAATAGCAGCACCGAAATCATTGAAAATGCTTCCGCGTCCAAGGCGAATCTCACCATCGCTCAATCCACTCCTGTTACTTACGAGGCATCATGGGATGCGTTCTTCCGTGACGGCACAATCAATAGCCAATTCTTCGCGCCTGGAGCCAATGTTCAACAGGTTAGCGCCTCTCTTAGCATCACCAAAGCGGGATCTGGTTGGGCCACACTAACTTTGGACAATGACTATACCGGAACCACAACCGTTAAAGCTGGTGTCCTCCAGGTGGGTAGAAATGGGGTAGGGGATACAGGCACGATCGCCTATCAGAACAGCGTTTTGACCACCATGACCTCGGTACTCTCTGGCGGTACCATTGCTGGTTCGGGCATCGTCCAGGGGCGTCTCTCTGTCCTTTCTGGGGGCACCCTGAAAACAGGAGATTCTGCAGGTGCTGCTATCGGCACACTAACGGTGACAGGAGATGCACTTTTTGCGTCAGGTTCCAATGCACTGCTTCAACTCCACAGCGCATCTTATAATAACCCTGGCGCACTCGCCGCCACAGATCCTAATTATCAATATTGGCGTGATGCAGTGACCACCGATAGCTTTTCTACAGCACTGGGAGACTTGGTCACCAATGCCCAGCATGATCTACTTGTTGCGACGGGGACCATTGCATTTGGAACTGGAGCCAAAATCACTCTGGAGAATGATGGCTATACACCTAAAGCTGGCGATGTTTTCCAATTATTCCAGGGCGCAGGCTACGTTGGTAATTTGAATGTAGGGCCAAGCCTCCGTACGGGTGGAGAAACGACAATTCCTAATTTGGATCTCATTCTCTTCGCCTTGGGCGGGAATCTTCTGTGGGACGTTAGCCTCTTCAACAGTCATGGCATCGTCATGGTAGTGGAAACAACCACGACTCTAGATACCAGCGCGCAGCTGCCCCCCGTCATCACTGAGCAGCCGAGTTCCAATCAAAGCCAAACTGAAAAGCTTGATCCAGGTACGTTGGTTACCGTTTCAGCTTTGGCTACTGGG
>JAOZVT010000221.1 GCA_025869455.1 Prosthecobacter sp. | reverse complement strand
ATGAAAAGCCAAGTGCAGCTTTGATCTCCGTATTCAATTCAGGGACGGCTGCTGTGGACCATGTTCCGTATCAAGATCGTTGGGGTACATTCATGAGCGCCTATGCGCCCATTTACGATGAACAACATGCACTTGTTGGCGTCGTCGGAGTGGATATGGCCTTGGGAGACTACAATCTCCAACTTTCATCGATTTGGAACCTTTCTCTGATTTGTGCTATTGGGATCATTTGCCTCTCCTACATCGCCGCTCATGGAGCTGCGGCTTACCATCGCCGACTTCAGCGTTCAGTTCGGGAATTGGTGGCCACCAGTGCAGCGGCCATGGTGGCAGCGCGCACGAAAGCTGACTTTCTAGCCACCATGAGCCATGAATTGCGTACACCATTAAATGCGGTGATAGGGATGAGTGAGCTGCTGCATGACACCCCTTTGGACAGTACTCAAAAGTCATACGTGAGCACCATCCAGAACTCGGGCGAGTCTCTCCTAGACACACTCACAGATATTCTCGATTTTTCACAATTGGATGCAGGCCGTATTCATGTTGAACGTCTTCCTGTCTCTCTAAAGTTCTTGTTCAATGGGTTAAAAACTCATTTTCAGCAAGCTCTGGAGACTAAACAGCTAACACTGAATGTAGATATTGGCGTGGAATGTCCAAGACGATTTTGGGGAGATCCAGAACACATTCGTCAGGTGCTAAGGCATTTGATCATGAACGCGATCAAGTTCACAGATGCTGGGTTCATCTCCATCCGAGTGAGTGGGGAGGTTTTATCTACGGGCCAACTTCGGCTTCATTTTCAGGTAAAAGATTCCGGTGTCGGCATTCCCAAAGAGCACCTGAAAGGACTCTTCACCCCTTTTTTCCAAGCAGACAGTTCCACAACCCGGCACCACGGGGGCACCGGTATTGGCTTGGCCATTTGTAAACGCCTTTGCGATGCCATGAAGGGAGATATTTGGGTAGAATCAGAGGTCGGTAAAGGCAGCGTTTTCCATGCCGTGATACCTGCCGAAGCGGTGGCAGATCCCATAACAGCCACCTCAGGACACAAAGCCTTGGTCTGGAGCCAAGACACCATGACTCAGATATTGGTCAATCGTGTCCTGGAGAAACAAGGATTAATCACTCGTATCGTAACAACTTTTCAAGAGTTGCTGGATGAACTCAGGTCCCAGTCGTTTCATTGGTTACTGCTAGATGCACAGCTCTTAACTGACGATCAACTTATTCCAATTAAAGAGCTAGGCGGCAATGCACGAGTAATTGTGCTCAATGCAGAAACGGGGAGGGTATTTAACGTAGAATTTGAGGCGGTGCTCCCGCAACCTGTAAGACCTACTGATCTACGTCTTATCCTAGAAAGTTAGACCGAGCTCAAACACCTCCTCTAGAAAACGGAGATCGGATACAACACGCGTATCCCAATAACCAAGAAACATACGGCTGCTATATTCAGTCTTCCAAGCAGTTTCCCCTAGTTATACTGGTTTCTAAAAGGTGGTCAAAAAGCGGTGGGGTGAGATGACTGTCTGCGTTTTTCGCTTGGCTGTTATCGCCTAGATAGC
>JAOZVT010000220.1 GCA_025869455.1 Prosthecobacter sp. | reverse complement strand
TGGCAGCAATTCATCACCTTGAACTGGCTGGCTGATCCAGCCAACCCTGGGGAGCCTGACCCAAATGCCTCCCCGGCGGATTTCGGCGCACCTACGGATAGTCGTCCTGTTGTTTGGGAGAGTTTTAAAGAAGCCTCAGAAGTTTTTCGGCCTGGGGCTGAGCCTCCTACACCTTGGGGTTCGGCTCGCACCTTGCCTACTGCCTTCTTATCATTGAAAGGGAGTCACCAACTAAAAGCCACTTCCAGTTTAGGGATCAAGGGGTTGTTTGCAGCCTCTAAGTTTTCAGGAGGACCGCAGCTTGATCTCAGTGAGTACACGGAGGCGTTTACCAATGGGGCGTGGCTAACGGCACAGCCGATGATGAACAACTACATGACCCTCTTTGAAAAGCGGTTAAATGAAGATGAGTTTAATTACATTAATGACAATCAGCTCTATGATGCAACGATCCAAAATCAATTTGCGGTAATGCCCGGAATTAATCTTCCTGACGGTTCACAGGCTTTTGCCAGCTATGGCACGGTGGGAGCCATTGAGATCAAGGCGGGCTGGATTCAATTGGATGATCCAACTCTTTGGCCGCAGTTCAAAATCTCACAAGCTTACGTTTCCTATCCCACGGATGGGGGCGCGCCTACACCTCCAAAGTTGGTGACTGTAGGATTGGTGGCACTGCACATCATTAGAAAGACGCCGAATGCCCAGCAATTCGCTTGGAGTACCTTCGAACATGTGAATAACGCACCCAGTGTGACGGACATTCAAAAGCAAACTTTGAAAGCTTGGTACACTTATTTTGATCTGAACTGTGACCCCAGCACTTCTTACTACAAATGTCAGCAGAATAAGCAGCCCGTGCCGGGAACTGATCCTTATAATGCGCCGATCCAAGTCGTGCGGACGACGCCTATCAGTACGACATCTACCAACAACATTGCTTTGCTGAATTCGAATACTTGGAACACCATCACTGCCGCCAATCCGAAATCTGTCTTTCTAAACTATCAGTTAGTCAATGTCCTCTGGCCGAATGCCAACACTAGCATTCCAGCAGGGGCTACTATTCCATTGACGAACGGAAATGCCCAGCCGCCAGAAGCGCAGCAACCTGTCGCTAATAGCGTGTTGGAAACTTATCATCAGGATATTAATTGCTTGAGCTGTCATACCTATGCACCCGTAGCAAGTGCGACCTCGGCCAAGAGAGTCTTGAAGATTATGCGTCCAGGCATGGCGGTGAAAAAGGTATCTGCAGAAGCAGCTACACTGGCCTCTGATTATTCCTTTCTTTTTAGTGAAGCGAAGACAAAAACCGCTGCCCAAAAGTCGCCCAAGCAGGAGTAATGAACCCTGATTCCATGATTGATCGCGGTCATGGGTTGTAAATCCAGGCCTCATAAGGCGCGGTGCCTGTGGGGCCAGTCTTTTTAAATGCCGTACCGCTGTCTTGTGCGGAATCTGGGACGAAGCGATTTTGATGGGTTAAGAGAGACCTCAAACCTTCTTGATGCCTGCTGAACGCTCTGCAAAGGCGAGGAGAAGATCTCCACGTGAAAGGGTGCCCAGCAGTCGGTGGGGTGGTGCGGGGTCAACCATGGGCAGGCGTTCAAGGTCGAGTCCT
>JAOZVT010000219.1 GCA_025869455.1 Prosthecobacter sp. | reverse complement strand
AGATATACAGAGTAGCGAAGAAGAAGGCGTAGCAAATGCCATGAAGAACCTGCACCAGAATAATCATCGTCTGGTTCTGCGGCATGAAAGCGAAGACGGCAAAACGAGCGGCATGCCCGAGGATGCCCAGGATCATGGTCGTTTTCCAGCCCATGCGGGCCAGGAACCATCCTAACACGGCCATGGTCAAAATCTCAGCCACCTGGCCAATGCTCATCACGGGCATGATCCACTCTGGTTTGATCCCCACAACTTCACTTCCCAGAAAGCCGCCTGCCATCAGGAAGTAGCCATTGTGAATTGTTGAATCGATAAACGTGACAATGAAGAGGACGAGAAGGAAAGGTTTCTTCAGAAACTTAACCGCACGCAACCAAGCAAATCCACTTTCCCCAGCTGCCGCAGGCTTCGGTGGTGTGTGAGGCAGACTCAGGCTAAAGAAAGCCAGAACCAGGGAAGCAATGCCCGAGACCAGGAAGATATTACGGCTCGCCGTCACAGCTTCAGCACCGACTTTACCCTGGAGAACAAAATACAAAGGCCAAGCGGCGAGGATCCACCCAATGGTGCCACCCATACGCACAAGACCGTATTCTTTCTGCGCGTCCTTCAGGTGTGAAAAAGCAATCGAATTTGAAACGGAGATTGTCGGCACATACAGCAACGAATGGACGAGCATAAGACCAAAAAAGGTCGGGAAGTCTTTCGCCCAATACATCCCCAAAATGGACAGGCCCCCAACGAGATGACTAAAGGCCATAAACTTCTCTGCGGCGAAGCTGCGATCAGCAAACTGGTTGCTGAAAAAGATACCAACCACAGAGGCGATAGCAAAGGCACTGCCGACCCAAGTGATCTGGAGATCGGTAAAAGCCAATCCATCTTTTCCCATGTACCCCCAGATCAGTGGTAACCAAGCCCCCCAGATGAAGAACTCTAGGACCATCATGACGAATAGCTTTTTGGCTGCGGGGGATTTCATAGAAATGGAAAGGCGGCGAGAATAGGGACCGGAACAAACGCTGGCAAGACAGGATTCCTGGCAAAGCACTTCAGTTTTCATTTTCGGCATCTTTGAACCAGCTTGTCTAAGATCACACCGTCCTTGTCATTCACGCCCAGCACGCTAAGAATCGCCCCCTGACTAGCGTGTTAATCAGACGCTATGCTTTCAGATCCTTTCCTTCACATGACCGCAGATACCCTCCCCATTGAACACACCGAAGAAATCAATGCCCGCATCCTGGCGGTCAGCGAAGACCGGGTCAAAGGTTTCCACCAGCATCCCTTTCAGTTCGTCGCCGAAGAAAGTGGCCTGCCTTTTGAGACCGTCATCGAACGCATCCGCGCCATGGTCGCCGGTGGAGTCATCCGCCGCGTGCGCCAGACCTTGCTGGCCAACAAATTAGCCGAAGGTGCTCTAGTGGCCTGGAAAGTGCCCAATGACAAACTGGACGCCGCTTTCGAGTTCATGTTCAAAGAGGACCCCTTCAGCGGTCACGTGGTGCTGCGGTCCACGGATCGGGAAGTCAGCGGCAGTGAATACAAACTGTGGACCACCCTGAAAGTCCCACAAGGCACTGACATGACGGAGCACGCAGACGTGCTGAAGCGCCTGACTGGG
>JAOZVT010000218.1 GCA_025869455.1 Prosthecobacter sp. | reverse complement strand
ACTAAAGCCTCGCCGCAGAAGTAACTCATCGGCACCAACGAAGAACAAGAGAGCTCCCAGTGCCCCCAGTGCTAACAGTGTTGCCAGCCCAAGAAAAATCATGCGCCTGTATATTAAATACCCAACGTAAAACAGAACCAAACCCACCAACGTTGAACGGGACTGGAAAACAGTTGCGCACAGCAAAACAGCGCAGACCAGTAAGAACAACCCCACCGATAGCATCCAAGGCGAGCGTCGTTCGCACGTATCTGCCAATCGAAATAGCCAAAGATAAATCATCGCACTGCTAATGATGAGCGAGAAGTGTACCGGATTTATTGGTTCACCAAGGAAACGACCGTAGCGCAAAAATTTTCCACTATCCTGCCATATCCATATCCAGTCAACGGCAATAAAAGCCAACACACCGACGCCTACCCACGCACATACCTCATACAGCGCGTTCACATCCCAGCGTCGCCTCTGCAGCAACAAGCAGCTACAAAAAAACAACAACAAATACAATGCTTTTTTCAAGCCAGCCACACCTCTGGCATCCAGCACTGATAAAGCTATTATCAATACAAAAAACCAGCCAAACGGCCGAACCAGCAAGACCAACGCATTCGGCTTCAACAACAACCAACCCAAACAAGGTAACGCTAAGCCAACATAGAATATGTTGTTTACCGCCTTCGAAGAAAGCGGAAGATAGAAAGCAACACAGAACAATCCAAAAAATACGGCAAATATCCAAGGGCCATAGTACAGCCACTGCTTACCAAACCACGTCATTAAAAACCTCAATACCGGGGGAAGGAGCGCAGCAGGCCAGCCTGCAAATCAAGCAATCCCGGTCGCTTATACTCGCCTACCAACTCAGCGATATCCGCCCGCCCAAGGGTATGCAGTGCAGAATCGCCGAGAGGCTTGGGCTCTTCCATCGAAAATGCCGAATAGTAATCAACAAACTTAAAATCGGAGATCAATCCATTCGAAAGACGCAATCGCCGATTAGGCACCTCAAATGAATCCGCAACAATCAGTCCGTGCATGCTGGAGGAGAGTACGAAATCACAAGCGAGTATTGCTCGCAACACATCCTCCACCGGCCAGAATACATCGATCAACATCACTCCCGGCGTTTTCGCCGCCTGAATCACCGCGGGATGCTGACGATCCACATAGTGAGGAATAATACCGACCCGATAACTCTTAGCTGGCTTCGCACGACCAGCCCACCAATGTTCTGCCAACAAACCAGGATCACCCAATGCAGGGCTAGCTTGGAGTCCAAGCACTTGCTCGCGGCTTTTCGTACCCCGCAAGGCATGATAATGATGGCGCGAAGAGAAGCTCAGCCCTGGCGCGTCCGTGCCCGAGCCCCAGATGTGCAAGCGATGTGGTAGAAAAAAACGCCTGGCCTTACGTTCCCTAGGCAAGATCGAGCCTATGGCCATCATCTCCGCCCGATCTATTGGCGCATAAACCACAGGCTTGGACGCCAACATCTCCACCAGCAAAGGCGACAGATAGTCACCGAAATTCTGCTGACCCGGGTCGCTACGCCCCTTACCCCGGCACCAGTAAAGCTTAATAGTCATTTTAGACTCTCATTCCATATCGGAGATGCACACATGTCC
>JAOZVT010000217.1:8258-16502 GCA_025869455.1 Prosthecobacter sp. | reverse complement strand
TTCCGATCTGGCATGATGATGTTTTATTTCGTCGTCATGGGGGTGATCGGCGGTTCGCTCTTCGTTAAATATGTGTTGCCATGGTTTGGTGATGCGGTGGGAACCGTGGTCTTTTCATCGGGGGAAGAGATCCAGGTAAACGACGGGCTGAAAGCTGCTGCCAAACTGGCCCAAGGTGATTATGAAGGAGCCATTTCCGAACATGAAAAAGCGCTGCATGAAAACCCCATGCAGACTTTTCCTGCCGCTGAGATCGCCAAAATATGCGCTCAGAAACTGAACAATCCGCAGCGTGGCTTGCAGGTCCTGCAAAAGCATCTCGCCTCTCAAACATGGCCAGAAGATGACGCAGCTTTTTTGCGCTTCAGGATGGTCGATATCGAATTGGAGACGCTCAAAGACTTGACCCAAGCTAGGCAACTGCTGGAACAGATCATCGCAGATTTTCCCAACACGCGGCACAGTGCCAATGCGAACCATAAATTGCATGAGCTAGAGCAAGAGGAGTACAAGGTCATCCTGGCGCAACGGGCGAAAAACGCCCCCCAGTAGCTTCTGCTAAGAACGGCTGACTCTTGCCCTGTCTCTTGAAGATGCCGCCAAACCCGACACGCCAAAACTGGTTACGGAAGAATCCGTTGCTCTTGATGGCTGCGGCTGCCATCGTGGGAATCCTTGGCGCAGACCTGTTCGCATGGCATCCGAATTGGATCTTAGTACTTGTGGCTTTGGCTGCTTGGTTGCCGATGTTTTATCGACGTAAGTTTTGGTTAGCGCTTCCTGGTGTGGCTTTGACTTTCGGCTTCTTGCACACGCTGCGTTTGGCGGAGACTTTTGAGCATCCCCTGCGGGTGCAACTTCTTTCCAAACCGGATCGGCCTCAGTCCATCACGCTCAAAGCTCGCTTGTATCCGTGGACAACGGGTGGCGAACTTGATCCCAAGCTGGCATTAGCGGAAGTCACGGAATGGCATTGGGGTGAAGCGGGCGCTTTTCTTCCTCAGACAGCTCGGCTGAAAGTGAGTCTTCCAGAAGGTTTCTCCCTCACGAAATCTGGTCTGTATGAGATTCATGGGCGCGTGTCCCTGCCCAAGCCACCGATGAATCCCGGCCAGTTTGACCCCGTTAGCTATGGACTGCGCATGGGTTGGATCGCCTTGCTAGAGGCGCGCGCGGTGGAACTCGTTCAACAAGATTGGTTAGGCTACCGATTCCATTTGCTAACTGCCGCAGAAGCCTCGCGGCAATGGATCATCAGCAAGCTTTCGCTGGGGCTTGAGAATGCAGGTCCAGATGGAGCAGTGATCTTGGCGATGACCTTGGGAACTGCGGATGCTGCTGGGGAGGAGATTGAAGATGCTTTTCGGGATAGCGGCACTTTGCATGTCTTTGCTGTCAGCGGCCTGCATGTGATGATGCTAGCGGCCATAGCCTCATGGAGCCTGCGATGGATGGGCACGCGACGCTCCACCCTCTTTCTCATCTTCCTCGTTCTTGCCTACGCCTACATCACGGGCTGGCGCCCCTCTGCTGCGCGGGCGGCCTTCATGACCTCCATCGTCTTGATTGCGCCCTTGTTGCACCGTCAATCCCAGCTCACGAACTCCCTCGGGGCAGCGGCATTGCTGCTGTTGATGTTTGATTCTCACCAACTCTTTCTGCCAGGGTTTCAACTCTCCTTTGGCGTGCTCTTATCCATTTCGATCATGGCTTCTTGGCTGATGGATAAGACGGAATCCTGGCATGAATTGGACCCCTTTCTTCCCCCGGTCTTAGCAACCCGATCACAACGATTGGGACTCTGGGCACGAGGCTTTGTCGCTTCATTGGTGAGTGTGTCTATTGCCGCATGGCTCGGCAGTTTGCCGCTGATGATGGGTCATTTTCAGACGATCACACCTATCGCTATTCTTTCCAACCTCGTCCTCGTTCCAGCCGCAGGCATCTGCCTCATGCTCTCATGTGCCAGCCTGTGTCTGGCTGCTTTGCAGTGGAGTGGGGCCGTCATTGGGGTCAATCTCATCAATGCGTCCCTAGCAAAACTGATGGTGTTAGCCGCCACATGGTTTGGCCAATTGCCAGGGGCTCATTCTAACCTAGATTTGCGATTTCAAAGCCATCCACCGGCAGAAATGCGCGTGTTCCAAATCTCCTATGGAGGCGCGGCCAATTACTTGCGCAGTGGAGATCAACGTTGGTTTCTCGATACTGCCAATGAACGAACATGGCGTTATGCGATACGGCCCTTCTTACGGCACGATGGCATCAATCATCTGGACGGTCTCATTTTGAGTCATGCGGACATCTCCCATGTCGGGGCGGTGCCGTTGATTCTAAAATCTCAGCTAGCTCCCCACATTCACACCAGCCTGCTGGAACCTTGGCCGCTTGATCCTCCATTCGCCAGTCTCAAACAATTGGCCAAGCAGATTCCTCCTGATAGCCCCATTTGGAAACGCCATGGTGTGAATGATACGATCATGATGAGTCGTCCCGATGATCTTCTAGTGGCAGCTCATGTATTGTATCCTGAAAGTCATGACCTTTACGAAAAGGCCAATGATCGCGGTTTAGTCCTGCTTATCCAGATGGGTGCCTTCAAGATTCTCTGGCTCAATGATGCGGGGTTCATCACCGAGAAGCGTTTGTTAGAGAGGCATGCGCCTGTGCAATGTGACATCCTGATTCGGAATCAACATAACGCCGATTTTTCAGGACTCGCCGAACTGATTTTAGCGGCAAAACCACAGGCCGTCATCACTTCCAACGACTCTTACGAGGTGGAAGAGAAGGTGCCGCAACGGCTACGGGAGCATTGTGAGAAAGAACACATCTCTTTGTTTGATCTCGAAATCACTGGCAGTGTCGGCATCGAAATCTGGCAAGATCAGGCGGTCTTAAAGCCGTTCCGCAGCGGAGAAACGTTGGTCATTCAATCCAGAATAACCAACGATTAGAATCAACTCAATGAGCTCTAAGTTTGGCAAAGGCTGCACCTCCCTTTTTAGCGCCTTCCACGTAGATCGTCATCGCCTGAACATGCCTAACAAATTCCCCGGCATCAATTTCGTCTCCCTTTAACCAATAGCCCTCTGGCTGCTGAGAACTGAGGGCTACATTTACTTTCTCAGCGGTGCCTTTGGCGCGGCTAGTCCAGCTCTTTTCACTGTCTGGCCCCTGACGCTTGGCCAGCGATTCCTCACGCGGTTTCGCCATCTGTTCTTTGAGCCGATCCAGATCTCGTTTCACAAAGTCCAACTTGAAGCCGTAGTGGGTGGGTAGGTTGCTGTCATCATAGACCAGCTCGTAGGTATCCTTCACAAAGTAGAGTGGCTTATTCGTATGCAGTTCATAAAAACGCGCATACTGGCCATCTGGAAGGATGGATCTTTCATACCAAGCAAAGGCCGCAGGAAGGGGCTTCAAAAACTTCTCATCTCCGGTGACCACGTACAGTTGATACAGGGTTTCCATCGTACTGAGGCTTTCTCCACCGCTGACGCAAGGCGGCTCAAACTTGCGCGCCCAGACAGGTTCCATCTCATGGTTATACTGCTGCGCCCAGCCCGGCTGAGGCTCAGGCATTTGGGCGAGGATGAAAAAGTCTCCGGCTTTTTTGGCGGAGTCCATGAAGCGCTTGTCTTTGGTCAAATCATAGGCGCGGAGCAGCATCTCCACGATCTTCGCCATGTTGTTGTCATTGAGCGTGTAGAAACTCACATAGTTCTCCTTCGGAAAAGTGCGTGGCCAATCCGCAGGATAGTGGGCCTTGATGACGGGGGTGGTGGGATCCGCTGGTTTGTCAAACTGCTGCGGCCATGCCCCATTCGGGTATTGAGCCCCTAACAAACTATCCATCCCGAAGTTCAGGCAATCGTGCAACGGTTTATCATCCTTGCTCTCCGGGAGGTTCGCCAACTCCAGCAGAAAGAGCAGGGCCGATTGAGTCTTGTTATCATCCAATGTGCTGCGGGAGTCGCGCTTGCCTGGTTCTGTATCTCCCGCCAGCACATGCCTACGGAGATGATATTTCTTTTCATAGGTCCCGGAGAAATCATACTCCGCCAGCCAGCCTCCACTGGCCAGTTGGGTTTCGATCAGTGACCCCGCCGCAGACCGGGCTGCTGTCAGGAACTGCTGATCCCCCGTGGCCTCATAGGCGCGTACCAGCGCCAGCCCCACCGTCGTCGTTCCATGAGGCTGGGTAGAGACGAACTCACGGCCTTTCTTCCCCTCCACAAAAGCCATGCTGAGATCCTTCGTCCACGACGAGGCATACCCACCATGGACCGCCAGTTTCTCGGTGTAAAAAGTCACCGCCTTTTTCATGGCGGCTGAGACTTTGGCTGGATCAGGCAAAGGATCGGCTGCCAAGGCGGATAGAGGCAAAAGAAAATACAGGAGCGTTTTCATGGTTGGGGTCACAACGAGTTGTCACCCCTCATACCGTCTGCTCCTTCATGAATGTTGCTAATATTCGCGAAAAACGGCTTACTCACTCACGATTCTTTTTCAAACGCACCTACCGCCTCTTCCCTGCCCTATTGTTCCATCATCCCTTGCCCCCATGCCGAGCAAAACGCCCACCCAACTACGCCGCCCCTTCCGCATCGCTCTTTCTGGTGGCCCCGGCGGCGGCAAAACCACGTCAGCGGATCTCTTCCGCCGCGAGATTGGCGACTCCGTCGTCATTGTGCCGGAGGCTGCCACCATCCTCTTTCAGGGGGGATTTCCCCGCTCCAAAAAGCCCTCCGCCCTGCGTCATACTCAGAGTGCCATCTACCATGTCCAGCGTCATCTTGAAGATGAATATAGCACGCTCTACCCAGGCCGTGTCCTCCTCTGCGACCGAGGCACCCTCGACGGAGCCGCCTACTGGCCAGGGGCTGAGAACGATTATTTTAAGGCCCTTCACACGACCCGTGCGGCTGAGCTAGCGCGCTATGACGCCGTCATCTTTTTTGAGACCGCCGCTGTCGGAGGTTCGTCCATTGAAGGTGGCAACCCCATCCGCAACGAAACCCTGGAGCAAGCCGTCATCCTAGACGCCAAACTGCGTACCCTCTGGTCCCACCACCCGGCCTTCAGCCTTGTCCCCCACCACGATTCCTTTCTCCAAAAGATCACAGTCGGGCTGCATACGCTGCAAAGGATTGTGGAGGGGCTGAATGCCCTCCATCCCGGCCTTGAATCAGTATGCCGAACCAAGTAGGGTGTGATTTGACTCCTCTCAATATGATGGACCCCATCAGCTTACTCATCCGCGCCTGCAATCCCGACGAAGCTCTCGAGCCGGAGGATAAGCGTGTCGTGAATTGTGATGAAGCACGGCATGGTGGCATAGCCCCTTTATTGGCCAAGGAATTCCGTCGGGCAGATACCGCCAATCCTCTGCATAGGCTTTTCACAGGACACATTGGTGTAGGAAAAACCACGGAACTACTCCGTCTCAAAAACCTTTTAGAAAACCCAGGTGACGGTAAGCCGCGCTTTGAGGTCATCTATTTCGACATCAATAACTTTCTCGATCCCAATGATCTCAAGCTTGCCGACCTGCTCGTCCTCATTGCTGGGCAGGCCCATGACCAACTGAGCAAATTAAAGATCAAAGGGTTCACTGCTACCAACGTTTTCCTTGAGCGCTTCTGGAATCACACGAAGCAGTTTTTCACCAGTGAAGTCAGCTTGAGTGAAGCAGAGGTCGGCAATGATCTTGGCAAAATCACCGCTGAGATCAAAGAGGGCGATCCCAACAATCGTGAGCGTCTTCGTCTGGAAATCGACAAACAACGCAGCAGCTTACGAGCAGGGGTGAATGACCTCCTTCGCAATGCCCGCAATGCGTTGCAGGTGAGTAAGCAAGCATGTGGCATCGTTGTTATCGTGGACGGCCTTGAAAAGCTTCCTTCGGATCTGCATGAAGACCTCTTCTTCAATGGCTGTGAGCAACTCGTCGGTCTTGAAGCCCATGCGGTTTACACCGTGCCAATGCAGATCGCCTACCATCCGCGCTTCACTTCTCTCACTCAGGCCTTTGCTCATCATCCCGTTCCGGTACCCATGATTCATGCCACCAAGCCCGAGGGCATGGCCTGCCTGACGGAGATGCTGCGAAAGCGTTGCGATTATGTGAATCTCACCCTGGATCAGGTCTTCGATAAAAAGGCCACCTGGGAGCAACTGTGCCTGCGCACTGGCGGGCACATGCGCCATCTCATGATGTTCTTCCAGTCCGCACTGAACAAAGTGGACGAACTGCCGATCCGTCTCGATGATGTCGAACTGGCACTCAAAGATTACCGCTTCACCCTTGCACGTCAGATCACTGGGAACCTGTGGCCTTGGTTGCGTCGTTTTCGCTCGGGTCCGCTGCGCGCGTTGCCGGATGATCTACCGGAGGAAGTCCGCCGTGATCTTCTGCATCAGCTCCTTGTCTTTGAATACATCAATGGCGAACCCACCTATGATGTGACCCCTGAAATCCGTTCCTTGGCCAATTTCACCGATGGCAACCCCGCAGGCCAGCCCACCCCCGCCTCCGTCTGATACTCTGGCCAGCGTGGACCCTGCGCTGCCAGAACTTGCGCGCTTCTTACGTCGAGCAGAAGGAGGATTCTCTCTCATGTTCGCCGCTTGCAATAGCGCGGCTCACAGAGATGCCTGCATTCGTGCATTGGAGGGCGCTGTTGGCGGAAGACAGATCACCGCACCTGTCACCACAGATACAGAGGATGCTTTTGTTGCGGCCCAGCAAGCCGTCGGCACCGCAGTCCCTGCCGCTCTGCATCTCATCCGTTTAGAGCTAGCCGTCCCCGCCGATGAATCCCGCCTCACCTGCATCCGTCAGCTAAATCTTCGTCGCAGTGACTGGCGTCAGTTTGCCTGTCCCGTGGTTCTATGGGTCCCGGAATACCTGTTGGGCATTCTCATGCGCCGGGCACCCGATTTCTCAGACTGGCGCAGCGGCTCCCTGGTCTTTGTTGCTGAGGCTGGACTCAACCATGAGCGTGGTTTGGCCGTGGATTCGAAACAAAACATCAATGCCCTAGAGGATAGCGCCTGGGATTGGGAGTTGGCCCTGCCTGCAGAGCGAAAAGCCCGCATCGCAGAGTTACGAGTCCGCCTGGGACTGGACGAAACGTTGAGCCAGCCACCGGTCATCCGATCAGACATTGAAGCGAGTTGGATTGAGGAGCTGATCTATCTACTCACCTTATCCGATAACCCTGAGGGAGCCGATTGGTTACTCCCTATCCTGACCAATCACTGGGAGAATCAGCCTCATAACAGGATCTCATTATATCTGAACCTCACGGACATCTGGCAGCGCATTGGCAACACAGCTCAAGCTTGGGCCTCTGCACAGCAAGCTTTGGAGATGGCGCAGATCCATGCTGAAAAGGATCTTGAGAATCTTCTGACTCAGCGTGACCTGTCCAACTGCTCCAACTGGCTGGGCAATGTGGCCGTGGCGCAGGGGAACCTGGACCAGGCCGCACGCCTCTTCGGCGAACAGAACAAGCTGGCGAAAAAACTGGCGCAGCGTGATCCGGCCAATACCGAGTGGCAGCGCGACCTTTCCATCAGCTACGAGAAGCTGGGCAATGTAGCCGTGGCGCAGGGGAACCTGGACCAGGCCGCACGCCTCTACGGCGATGCCCTCAAGCTGGCGGAAAAACTGGCGCAGCGTGATCCGGCCAATACCGAGTGGCAGCGCGACCTTTCCGTCAGCTACAACAAACTGGGCGATGTGGCCGTGGCGCAGGGGAACCTGGACCAGGCCGCACGCCTCTTCGGCGATGGCCTCAAGCTGCGGGAAAAACTGGCGCAGAGCGACCCAGCCAATACGCAGTGGCAGCGCGACCTTTCCATCAGCTACGAGAAGCTGGGCGATGTGGCCGTGGCGCAGAAGAACCTGGACCAGGCCGCACGCCTTTTCGGCGATGGCCTCAAGCTGCGGGAAAAACTGGCGCAGCGTGACCCAGCCAATACCCAGTGGCAGCGCGACCTCTCCATCAGCTACGAGAAGCTGGGCAATGTGGCCGTGGCGCAGGGGAACCTGGACCAGGCCGCACGCCTTTTCGGCGATGGCCTCAAGCTTAGCGAAAAACTGGCGCAGCGTGACCCAGCCAATACCCAGTGGCAGCGCGACCTCTCCGTCAGCTACAACAAGCTGGGCAATGTGGCCGTGGCGCAGGGGAACCTGGACCAGGCCGCACGCCTTTTCGGCGATGGCCTCAAGCT